>JALXAF010000385.1 GCA_026992375.1 Anaerolineae bacterium | reverse complement strand
TTTATCCGACGCTGTTTTGTAGCTCAGTGATTTTATCGCCAGGTGGACATGGCGAATGCCCCTATGACGATTTGATTTGTGAACATTCGTCATTTGGCCAGATCGTCCGGCTGACCCAACTCGTTTAGTACGCACCCGTCTGAATTTTACGCCGCCTGAATGGCTTTCAGGGCGTACTCCACGCTTTTGGCTGGGCGCACATTGTAGCGCACATCGATGAGCTTGCCCTCTTCATCGATGACGAAATGGCTGCGCTTGATGCCGAAGTATTTGCGTCCGTACATATTCTTTTCGCCCCACACGCCGTACAATTCGGCGATCTCGTGATCGGGATCCACCAGCAGGTGGAAGGGCAGGTCGTATTTGGTCTTGAACTTGACGTGGCTTTCCACGCTGTCGGGGCTAACGCCCAACACCACTGCATTGTTGGCCACGATCTCGTCGTAATGATCGCGGAAGCCCACGGCCTGCTTGGTGCAGCCGCTGGTGTTGTCTTTGGGATAGAAGTAAAGAATCACCTTCTTGCCGCGAAAATCAGAGAGCTTGACCTTCTGGCCCTCGTCGTTCAGCGCTTCGAAATCAGGGGCAAGTTCGCCCACTTGCAGTTTTGTCATAATGAGGTCGCCTCCTGGAAATAGGTGCGTTTGGATGTTTGGTTGTCTTTGATGAGATGAAGTGAAAGCAACAGGCGTTACAATTATAGAGTATTGCGCCCGAAATGCAACAGTCGCATGAGCTCTGCAGCAATTTCAAATTTCTTGGCGCACCTCATCCTTTTTCTTGGCGCCTTTGCAACATCGCGTGAGATAAAGTTTTTTCTGATGACTACTAAGGTCTCATCACCACTTTTTGCAACGAAGATACGAAGAAGATGAAGGTGCGAAGTATTTTTCTTTAATTTCCCCCTCACTCTTTCGAAAAATTTCGCGCCTTCGTGGCTTTTCGAGACTTAAAGTCGAGTACGTTAGCAATTACTTTTTCAGTAACCGAACTATGCCCAAAAAATCTCATGCGCATCGTCGTGGCGTAGTGGCTTGACCGAAACCCCAGCAGGGACATATAATTTGTTTGCAACCCTCATCAAGGAGCGGCCATGATGATTGAAGTCAATATCGACAGCGTACGCATCAGTCTGATGACGCAAAATCGGGTGGTAGTGCTGCGAGAGATAGGCTCCCAGCGCTATTTGCCCATCTGGATCGGCGCGCCCGAGGCCGACGCGATTACGTTGCGACTTCAGGGCATTCACGTGGATAGGCCCCTGACTCATGATCTGCTTTTCAACACCATCACCACCCTGGGCGCTGATGTGGAGTATGTGGTTGTAAATGCGCTGAAAAACGATATTTTCTATGCAGAGATCGTTTTGGACATGGATGAGAGCGAGATTCGCATCGATTCTCGCCCCAGCGACGCCATCGCCCTGGCTGTGCGGGCCGAGGCGCCTATCTATGTCATGGAACAGGTGATGGAAGAGGCGGGGCGCATCCCGGACGCCGATCTTTCTCCCGGTATTCTCTTTGGCGCGCCCTCCGAAGAGAATGCCGAGACGGAGGATGCGGGCGAGGAAGACCTGGGAGCCTTTGCCGATTTCATCGAGGGTCTGGATTTGGATGATCTAAGCAGCGAATGATCCCGCGATAGATTTCCTCTCGCTCATTTGGTTTTGAATCCTGCAACCAGCGCCGGACTGGCGACGCACCCAATCTGTTTCTTCTAGACGCCTGCATTCCCAGGCGTCATTTTATCTCCTCACTCCTCTTGGCGTCCCATCATTTTTATGAGCATCGGCCCTGATAAAGAAATCCCCCGGAACATTGAAGCGGAAGAGGCCCTGCTGGGCTCTCTACTCATCGATCCCGACGTCATCAGCCACGTCGCCAATGTGGTCGCGCCTGAAGACTTTTATCTTGCCCGCCACGGCGAGATATACGATGTCATCCGCACTTTGTTCGATCACGGCGATCCGGTGGATTTTGTCACCGTCACCGAGGAGCTGGAGCGGCGGGATAAGCTGGAGGAGGTAGGGGGGCGCAGTTACATCACCTCCCTGGTCAACACCGTTCCCACGGCCATCAACGCCTTTCAATACGCCCAGATTGTGCAGGAAAAGGCGACATTGCGGCAGCTCATCAGCGCCGCCGGAGATATCGCGCGCAAGGCCTATGATGATTCGCAGGATGTGGGGGATGTGGTCAACGAGGCGGAGAAGCTCATCTTCGCCATCTCGGAGCGCCGACTGGAGCAGGATCTGGTCGCCATCACCGATGTTGTGCCGCGCGTGGTCGAAGAGATTAAAGAGCTTTACGCTCGGCGGGGGGAGGTGCTGGGCGTCCCCTCGGGCTTTCATCTGCTGGACACCATGTTGGGCGGGTTCCAGAAATCGGATCTCATTATCCTCGCTGCCCGTCCAGGCATGGGCAAGACCAGCCTGGCGCTGAACATTGCGCTCAATGCCGCCAAAACCCATGGTTCTCAGATAGCCATTTTTAGCCTGGAGATGAGCCGGGAGCAGCTCGTGCAGCGATTGCTTTCGCAGGAGGCCCGTCTCGATTCGCAAAGCCTGCGTTTGGGCAAGCTGTTTCGGGAGGATGATTGGGCGCGACTGGAGCAGGCCGCCGAGACCCTGCGCACCTGTCGCATCTACATCGACGACACCGCGGCGTTGAGTCCCTTCGAGCTGCGCACCAAGGCCCGGCGTCTTTACGCCGAGCACGGGCTGGACATGATCATCGTCGATTACATGCAATTGATGCACGGCGGGCGACGCAGCGAGAATCGCGTCCAGGAGATCAGTTTCATCTCCCGCACTATGAAACAATTGGCCCGGGAGCTGAAAGTGCCCGTGCTGGCTCTATCGCAGCTCAGCCGCCAGGTGGAGAACCGCTCCGACAAGCATCCGCAGCTCAGCGATCTGCGGGAGAGCGGCAGCATCGAGCAAGATGCAGACCTGGTGATCTTCATTTATCGCGAAGGGAAGTACGATAAGGAGAGCGATCGGGCGAATGTCGCCGAGATCATCGTCGCCAAACACCGCAACGGCCCCACGGGCTCGGTGGATCTTTTCTTCGATGAGAAATATACGCAATTCACCGAGGTCATCAAAGAGCCGCTGGATTATTGAGGATTCTGATAGCGTATGAAGATAGGCGTGTTGACTCATCCCAAAATCCCCGTTTCGGAGACGTTGGGAGCCGAAATTTCTGAATGGTTGCGAGAACGCAACGTCGATGTCTGCGTCGGCTCCAGTTGGGATGTGGAGAAGATCAGCGAGCAGTTGGAGACGCTGGATATCCTCATCGCTCTGGGCGGAGATGGCACGCTGCTGCGCATCGCCCGGCTATCGGCCACATATTCATTGCCCATTTTGGGGCTGAATTTAGGCAGGCTGGGCTTTTTGGCGGAGATCTCGCCCGAGAATTGGCGCGCGGCGCTCAAGCGCGTTCTCGATCAAGATTATTGGGTCGAGGACAGGCTGATGTTGCGGGTGGAGACCCGGCGCAATGGCAAGCCCGTGGGCGAGAGCATCGATGGTCTGAACGAAGTGGTGGTCAGTCGCGGCGGCATCGCCCGGGTGGTGCGGGTCACCACCGAGGTCAATGAGTCGTATCTCACCACCTACGTGGCCGATGGCGTCATCGTCAGCACGCCCACCGGCTCCACCGCGTACGCATTGGCCGCGGGTGGGCCCATTCTGGCTCCTGAGCTCCGCAACCTGGTGCTGCTCCCCATTGCGCCGCATCTCAGCATGGCCCGCCCGCTGGTGACGCCGCCTTCGGCGGTGATTTCTCTGCGGGTGCGCACCGATCATCGGGCCATTCTCACCGTGGATGGGCAATTTTACGTGGATTTGGAGGATGGCGATCGGATTATCGTCGCGGCCAGTCCCAATGTGGCCAGCTTCATCCGCCTGGGCCCCCGCGATTATTTCTACAATTCATTGATGGAGCGTTTGCAATGGACGATCTGACCCTCCTTTTTCTTCTCGCTCATCGTAACTGTTAAGGTCGCGTCCAGAAATTAGTTCCCTTTCCCTGCCGGGC
>JALXAF010000384.1 GCA_026992375.1 Anaerolineae bacterium | reverse complement strand
CCTGCACATCGGGGTTGTCGGCCCGAGCGCCGTACCGCTCCCGCAGGCCCTTCTCGGTGAGATAGCGCAGATACGCCTGGTCGCTCTCGAAGCCTTCGGGCACCTGGAAGACGGGCAGGTGATAGCCTGTGGGATGCAAATCCACATTGCACATCTCCGCGATCTTCACCGTGTTGGTGAAGGCGCTCTCGGGCAGATCGATGTAGGGGCGGAATGCGGCCTCCAGCTCGGCCCGAGATTTGAGATAGTAGCTGCCGTCGGACATGCGCATCCGGTTTTCGTCGTCCAGGGTGGCGCTGGTCTGGATGCAGAGCAGGATGTCGTGGGGCGAAGCGTCTTCGGCCCGCACATAGTGCACGTCGTTGGTGACCAGCATCTCCAGATCATACTTCCTGGCCAGCGCCACCAGTTTCTTGTTCACCCGATGCAGATGGGGGATGTCGTGGGCCTGCAATTCGACGAAGAATCGATCCCGTCCGAACACATCCAGATACCAGCGCAGCCGCTCCTCGGCCAGCGCTTCGTTGGGCGGGCCTTTTTCATCGCTGAGATAGGTGGGGATTTCGCCCGCCAGACAACCGGTGGTGGTGATGAGCCCCTCGTTGTATTTCGCCAGCAAGTCCGCGTCGAACCGGGGTTTGTAATAATAGCCGCGTGTGTTGGCCTCCGAGACCAGCTTCAGCAGGTTGAGGTAGCCGGTCTGATTTTGGGCCAGCAGCAGGATGTGGTGTCGTTCTTTGTCCTTTTGGGCGTCGCGTCCCGTCATGGGGCGCCCCCATTTCGTCAAGTACGCCTCGACGCCGATGATGGGCTTGACGCCGGCCGCGTTGGCCGCGTTGTAGAAATCGATAGTGCCGTGCATGGCGCCGTGGTCGGTGAGCGCGACCGCGGGCTGGCCCATCTCTTTGGCGCGGGCCACGAGATCATCGATCTTGCTGAGGCCATCCAGCAAGGAGTATTGGCTGTGGACGTGAAGATGAACGAAATCTTCCGGTTCGGGCGGGGGAGCGGGGGAATCTTTTTTTGGGGTCGTCATAGTGCGAATGGTGATGTGAAATGTGGCAAATGCGGTAAGTTTGCAGATGTTCGCTGGTTGCTGAAGGTTGGCAAAGCCCGCGTTGGGCGAATCTGCAACCGGCGTGATGCGTAATGCGTGAGGTCGTCACGTATCACGAATCACGCATTACGTCTCTCCTACGTCATTTCGAGGGAGCGCAGCGACCGAGGAATCCCCTTGCAAGCAAGGAGACTCCTCCCTGCGGTCGTCGGAATGACGTGACAGGGGGGCGGTTAGCCCCGCAGGGGCGCTGTTTCTAGCCGAGGGACTTTATCTCCACCGGCGATGGCTTATTTCCAGCCAATGCTGGCGCCCGAAGGGACGATGTCATCGGGGAAGTCAGCTTCGCTGACGCCGATGCCGATGACCACATTGCGGCCCAGTCGCACGCCTTCGGGAATGCGGCTCTTCTGGCCCACGATGGTGACGCCCGTGTTGAGGATGCCGGGCATGGCGGGGTTGGGATGATTGTCATCGCCAAAACCGACGACGGCCTTCGCTCCCACCACCACGCTTTTATCCAGAATCGCCCGATCCACGACAGCACCGCTTTTGACGACGGCGTCGTTCATAATGATGCTGTCGGTGACCGTCGCGCCCGGCTCGATGACGACGCCCGGCCCGATGACCGATCGGGTGACCTCGCCCCAGATGCGAGCGCCATCGCTGAAGAGATTGGTGTGCGTGCGCACGTCATCGCTGAACCACACGGGCGGATATTGCTCCGATCGCGTGTGGATCGTCCAGCGCGGATCGTTCAAATCCAGCGCCGGAATATCCGCCAAGAGCGCCATGTTGGCCTCGAAATACGCGGGGATGGTTCCCACATTGGCCCAATAGCCCTCGAATTCATAGGCGTAGACGCGTTTTTTGTTCACCAGTTGCGGAATGATCTTGCCGCCGAGATCATGGTGCTGCTGGCCCACCCCGGTCAGACAATCTGCCAGCATGTCCGCGTCGAAGACATAGATGCCCATGCTCGCCAGGGTGGAGCGGGTGCGGCGGGGCTTTTCCTCGAATTTGGTGATGCGCCCGTCCGCGTCGGTGGCCACCATGCCGTAGCGATAGGTCTGATGCGGGCTCACCGGGCGCACGGCGATGGTCACATCGGCCTTGTGGCTGCGATGAAATTCGATGAGATGCTGATAATTCATCTTGTAGATGTGGTTGCCCGAAAGCACCAGCACCTGACTGGCGCCGCTTTCCTCCACCACATCCAGGTTGAAACGCAGGGCGTCGGCCGAGCCTTTCTCCCACAGCCCCTCGCCCGGGCGGGTCTGATAGGGCTGCAACAGGCGCACGCCGCCACTGGAGCGATCCAGATCCCAGGGCTTGCCCGAACGGATATGCTCGTTGAGAGGCCGCGGCATGTACTGGGTGAGCACGGCCACGTTGTAGATGTCGGAATTGACGCAATTGGATAAGGGAAAATCGATGACGCGGTATTTGCCAGCGAAAGGCACGGCGGATTCAGGACGGCGGGCGGTGAGCGCGGCTAAGCCCGGGCCTGCGCCCCCGGCCAAAATCATGGCGATGACGTTATTCATGCTGACGCCTCCTCTGCAGATTGCGTTTCGGGGCTGGATGCGGGGAAATGGACGCCCGAGCGATGCACCGAGGCCCCATCGGGGATGTTCTTGTGGCCCTCGAAGACGTCCTCGGCCACGTCCGCGTCGATGAGCACATTGCGGCCGATATGCACATTGTCGGGGATGTAAGCGCCCTTGCCTACCACCGTGATGCCGGTGTTCAGCTTGTCGGGCATTTCGTCATTGGGGATGGCGTCAGCGCCTTCGCCGCCCAGACGGGCTCCTGCGCCGATGACTACCTGCTTGTCCACCACAACGCGGGTGAGCACCGCGCCCGGGCCCACGATGGCGTCGTTCATAATGACGGATTCCCTCACCACCGCGCCCGGAGAGATGACCACGCCGGGCGAGAGCACAGAGCGATACGCCGTTCCCTGGATGATGCAGCCATTGCTCACCAGCGAGCGGGTGACCCTGCCCGAAACGCTGGTCTTGACAGGCGGGCGCTCCTGGCTGCGGGTGCGAATTTGCCAGCGGGCGTCCCACAAATCCAAAGGATGATCGGGCTCGCACAGCTCCATGGAGGTGCGCCAGTAAGCGTCGATGGTGCCCACATCCACCCAATAGCCGTCGAACTGATACGCATACACCTTATCCTCGCCGATCATGGCGGGAATGACGTGCTTGCCGAAATCGAGATCGTGATATTGGGGATGAAGCTCCTGCAGGCGCTGGATCAGCACATCGGTGTTGAAAAGATAGATGCCCATGCTGGCCAGCGTGCCCTTGTCCCGATTTTTGGGCTTCTCGTGGAATTCCAGCACCCGGCCATTCTTGTTGGTGGTCATAATGCCGAAACGATCCGTTTCCTCCAGGGGCACATTCATCACCGCCACCGTCAGATCCGCCCCTTTCTGATGATGAAAAGCGATCATCTTTCGATAATCCATCTTGTAGATGTGATCGCCCGAAAGGATCAGCGCCCCCTCGGCGTCCCTGTTCTCCAGATAATCCAGATTCTGATAAACCGCGTCCGCGGTGCCCTCATACCAGCCCTGCTCTCCCCGGGCGCGATAAGGCTGCAACAGCCGAATGCCGCCTTGGTTGCGGTCCAAATCCCAGGGCTTGCCGATGCCGATATGCTCATTCAGCGAATGAGGACGATATTGCGTCAGCACGGCGACATCGAAAATCTGTGAATTGATGCAGTTTGAGATAGTGAAATCGATGATGCGATATTTGCCAGCGAAAGGCACTGATGGTTTGGCGCGATGCTCTGAAAGCACCGTCAGTCGCGACCCTTCGCCGCCTGCCAGGATGATGGCCGCCACGCGCATAAGGCGCCTCCGGTGTGAAGATGATTCGATGAGGATGACGTCGATTTGGCTTTGAAAGACAGCCCGACATGCCGTTGATTAAAGATTAGCAGAGATGTCCGCTTTGGGCAAACGCACAGGAACGATTGCGT
>JALXAF010000383.1 GCA_026992375.1 Anaerolineae bacterium | reverse complement strand
TTCAGTCGCGCATACGACTTGCGGTGCGCCATGACGTTCGGCATTCTGGTCGCGGGCATGTGCACTAAAACTCCTTGAAAATAGATCACAACTAAGGTCATCGATAATGACCATTGACTACAACAAATCCAGCGCCCTGGATGTAGATCACCGTCATCTCACAGGAAATCGCCATCTGGCGCCGGGCGCGACAAAAGAAAAAGCCCAAGCAGCCGATAAAAACCCCAAAACCACCACCTCTTCACGCGCAATTAGCCCACCAAACCTTGAGGTGGGCGTACAAATTCGGGACATCAGCCACTCGCGGATGACGCCTATCGAAAATAAAAAAGGTAATAATTTGTGAAGAGCCCGAGGCAGTATGTGGAGCAAGAGCGTTTTTTGAGTTCAGGCAGAATGGGCTTTTTTCTTTTTCGACGCGAACAACAAGTTTAGCACACACTTCTCCCCATGTCAAGTACCAAATCTCAAAAACTGCAAAACACCATGCAAATCCCTTCCCGCCATCAAGCCAATGGGGGATTCTCATCAAACTCTCATCATTGCCACACACAACTGCCGAACTACAAAAACCATCATACACAAAATGAAGCGGGTTGGCAAATTAGAGAAAATCGCGGCAGCAATTTCAAATTTGGCCTGGCGACAAGCTTCCCCCCGACCTCCCGACCTCCCCACGCTTTGGCTGACGCCCTGCAAGGGGGAGGAGCCCATCGCCTTGCCAATTTGCGTAGCAGGTGAACAAATCCCTCTCCCGATACTCGCTATGCTCGTGTTCGGGGGAGAAGCGGGATGGGGCAAAAAGGAGGCAGAGAGGAGTGAAATCGCCCCCTCGCCGCTTGCGGATTCTAAATTTGGAATTGCTGAAGCTGCAGAGCACCGCAAGATATATGAGGATTCTATTTTCAAACCGTCGCAATAGATGCAAATGTGCGCGACGGCATAAATTTTAATACGAATTTCGAAAATTTGCGATATTCCAACCCCATTTTATGCAAAATAACCTTGCGCATTTATCAGCCATGGGGTATAATTGTGTCAATTCGTGTCAATTTGTGGCAGCACGTGGCAATATTTCATCAACAACATCATGGTATCTCCCAATTTTTCCAACCAGGCATCATTCGACCGCGTCTTTTTCGGCGAATACGAACGCGGGCTCGATAAGAAGGGCCGCATGACTCTGCCTGCCTCTTTTCGGGAGATGCTCGGTGATGAACCGGCCTTTATCACTATGGGATTGGATGGCTGTTTGTCTCTTTATCCCAAAACTCGATTCGATGAAATGCGCCAGAAAGCGCAGCAGAAAGAACTGACGTCCTCTCAGGCGCGGGAATTCAATCGCTTCTTCTTCGGCCGAGCTGCATTGGCAAAGCCGGATAGCATGGGGCGAATCAACATCCCTTCCGCCCTGCGTAAATACGCCAAACTGGAGAAGGATGCCGTCGTCGTCGGCGTCAACACCCATGTCGAGATTTGGAATCCAGAAAGCTGGCAAGAACAGCAACAGAAGATATTGAGCAAAGCTATCAACGAAGGTTGGGAAAACTTAGGCATCTGATCTCAGTTTAGCATAAAAGTCAAGGTCATCCCCTTCATCATTCAAAACCGACTTGACAGCAGAACGTATTCGGCGACGCCCGAACATCTGCAAATCACTACCCACCACGCCCACGCCATTATCGATGTGACCCAGTCGAAACATATCCCGGTGCTGCTCGATGAAGCGCTGCAACTTCTGGCCCCGCACAGCGGCGGACGCTACATAGACGCCACCCTGGGTGGCGGCGGCCACGCCGAAGCCATCCTGGAAGCCTCGACGCCCGAGGGCAGACTGCTCGGGTTGGATGCAGATCCCAGGGCCATCGAGCGAGTGCAGCGCCGCCTGGCCCGCTTCGGCCATCGCGTCACCCTGGCCCGAGCCAACTTCCGGCATATCGCCGCCATCGCCCGGACACGCGACTTCCCCCAGGTCGATGGCGTCCTGTTCGACCTGGGCGTTTCCTCCTATCACCTGGACGAGGCCGAACAGGGCTTCAGCTTCAGCAAAGAAGGCCCGCTGGATATGCGGCTGAACCCGGACGCCGGGCCCAGCGCCGCCGACATCGTCAACACGCTGGACGCCAACGACTTGGCCGACATCCTCTACCGTTACGGCGAAGAGCGGCGCTCCCGCCGCATCGCCCGGGCCATCGTCAGCAACCGCCCTATTCACACCACCACCCAACTGGCCGAGACGATCGTCAAAGCCGTGGGACGCAAGCCGGGTGTCCGGCTGCATCCCGCCACCCGCACCTTCCAGGCGCTGCGCATCTATGTGAACGACGAGCTGGGCGCACTGGAAGTCGCGCTGCCGCAGGCGCTGAGCCTGCTGAAACCGGGCGGCGTTCTGGCCGTCATCACCTTTCACAGCCTGGAAGATCGCATCGTCAAACATTACTTCCGACAAGAAAGCCGCGACTGCATCTGTCCCCCCCACGCTCCCATTTGCACTTGCGGCCATCAAGCTCAAGTCGAAATCCTCTACCGCAAAGGTCTCACCCCTTCCCCCGACGAGATCGCCCGCAACCTCCGCAGCCGCAGCGCCCGTCTGCGGGCAGTGCGCAAACTGTGATTGCATTCATGCGACGTTGCATGTTCCGCAGCGATTATTCGGGAAATTTTGACTAAACAACGGTTGTCCAACACAAATCCCCAGGCATCCTGATATTTCCGCATCGAAGTTTTTTGCCAGCGGCGTCAAACATCATAGAAGAAATCCCGTCACCAATAGCGGCTTGACGCTTGACGCTCTCCCCCAAAAAATTTCGACGGGAAAAGGCCCGCCGCCAGACTTCCGTCAAGGCGTCAGTTTACCCGCAGTGATTCCCGCCTGGTTCATAAGAGAGGAGGCATGATGATCCAGCAAAATATCATCACATCCAGCGCACACGCCATCGAGGCCCCCAAAACGCACTCCCGCAACAGCAGTGCGCTCCTTGCCGCGCTGCTGATTCTGGGCGTTACACTGATGCTCAGTCTCTATGTGTATCAGGCGTCGGTCATTTACACCACACAGCTCGCCATCCAGGTCAGAGAGCAGGAGTACGCGCGACGCGAACGGCTCAACGCTGAAGCCCTCATCCTGCTTGCGCGCACCCAGAGCATGAACGAAATGGTGCGCCGCGCCCGGACCTCGGGATACGGCCCGCCCAAGGCCAGCCAGATTAAATACGTCTACATCCACGACGACTTCCTGGGATCCACGCCCGCCAACGAGGTTGCCGCGCGGCGGTAGCGCACCGCGCGACACAACAACACAATCACACCGATGATTCGCAAAAGATGACAGACGATGGCCGGATTCATGAATGTTCACAAATCAAATCGGTCATCGTGGCGTTCGCCACGTGCGCCCGGTGATGAAGTCGTCGGGCTACAGAACAGCGCCGGATAAATCCGGCTAAGCCCCGCAGGGACGCTGTTTCTAGCCGGGGGACTTCATCCCTCGGCGCTGGCGACGGACGCGAAGCGCCCGGCCTGTGACTGGATTATTTTAATAATGTTCATAAATCCGATTCCATCTTCTATCATCCAACATTCCCATCACACAAACAGCCTCCGTCCCCCACCGCAATGAGCCTCCAGCACATCTACCAGCCAGCGCCCGAAGACTGGTCGTCAGAGCAGGACGTCGTGCGCAAAAGGAAAGGCGCCGCGCCAGCGAAACGCATCAACATACTGTTGTTTCTGATGGGGCTGGCGGCTGCTCTCCTGGGCATGCAACTGGTGCGACATCAGATATTCGGGATCATGCCCGAACAGAAAGTCGTCGCCGTCCCCGCCAAACTACGCCCCCGCGGCGCGATCGTGGACGTAAACGGACATCCCCTGGCCATCCAACGCTTTCGGTATGAGATCGTGGCGTCGCCCTACATCATGGGCGCGAAGACCAGAAAACTCGCAGCCGAAAAAGTGGCTCCCATGCTGGGCGTGTCGGGCGAGGAGATGCTGGCGTTGTTCGCGGCAAACGACGACGAAAACGTCACCATCCCCCTGGCCAGCGACGTCGCGCCCGAAATCGGAGAAGCCATCCA
>JALXAF010000382.1 GCA_026992375.1 Anaerolineae bacterium | reverse complement strand
TGTATGCGGAGGAGATGGACTGGCAGCGGCGCATTCAGCAGGCGGGATGGCCCATCTACTGCGTCCCCGCCGCCCGGGTCACCCACTACGAAGGACAAAGCGCCCGCCAGTTTCGCCGGGCCATGACCGTGGCTCTGTGGCGTTCGCGGCTGCGCTACTACGACAAACACCATCCCGACTGGAAGCGCAAGGCCGAACGATGGATCATCGCCCGGGCCATGAAGCGGCGCCTGGCGCAAGCGCAGGCCGCGCTGGCCGCGGGCCAGGGCGATGCGGGCGTGCTGAAAGATCAGGAGGCGGCGTATGCGGAGATTTTGACGTGGCTGGAGGAGAACGCGCCAGCAGGCGGGGAGCAGCGCCCGTGATCTTGTCCGAATGGGCGCATTCAGTCTAAAATGGCCGAGGCTCTTTGACCTGCAGAGTTTTGCGTCCATGCAGCGGTCGATGGGCCTTTTCTGTCGCTTTACATTCATTTCATTCACCTCATCCATCACTTCGGCGAGAAGGCTGTTTCGGAACAGTCGCCATGAGCTGCTGTACGCCGAAATGGAACGCAGACACATCTGATGCTCACAGATTTTCGCAGATTGTTCTGATTTTACTGGAGTCTGGCGAAAACTATTTTGGCCACTCGAAACGGCCTTTTTCACCACAGATTGCACGGATTTCACAGATTTTTTGTTTGAGTTTTCTCCTTTTTCTGTGAAAATCTGTGGAAATCTGTGGTTAGGATAAAAACGCCTGTGTCCAGTGATTTTATCTGCGTAGATCAGCTTTTTCTGCGTCATCTGCGTTCTATTTACGGAATGGGACGCGGACGAACGCGGATTAACGCGGAGAAAAATAGTTGGCCTGTCCGCGGCGCTCCCTCGTCAGCCTTTTCACCGGCATTTCATCGATCATCACTATGAAAATTGGCGTTTTGGCCCTGCAAGGGGCTTTTCGAGAGCATATCCTCAAATTACAAGCGCTGGGCGTGGACGCCCGCGAAATCCGTCTGCCCGAGCAACTGAACGCGCTGGATGCGCTGATCATCCCCGGAGGCGAATCCACGACCATGGGCAAGCTGGCCGTCGCTTTTGGCCTGCTGGAGCCGCTGCGGGATTTCACCAGGACGCGGCCCGCCTGGGGCACCTGTGCCGGGCTCATTCTGCTGGCCGACCGGGCCGCAAGGCAGAAGAAAGGCGGGCAGCCGCTCATCGGCGGGCTGGATATCACCGTTGACCGGAATTATTTCGGGCGTCAGGTCGATAGCTTCGAGGCGGATCTGGACGTGCCCGCGTTGGCCGAAGTCGCCCGGCCCGAGGACCCATCGAGCGCTTTTCACGCCATCTTCATCCGCGCGCCCGCTGTGGTGGAAATGGGCCCGGGCGTCCAGGCTTTGGCCCGCTTGCCCGAGGATGGTCCCATCGTAGCCGTACGCCAGGGACATCTGCTGGGCACGGCGTTTCACCCCGAACTCAGCGACGATCTCCGGTTTCATCGCTATTTCGTCAGCATGATTGACCGGTAAATGCTTCCATCCGATAACGCCATGACCCACACCAAAATCCGACGCAAAGACCGGGCTGTTTATGACGACGTCTGGATCGAGGCGTTTCTGCTTCGGGCCCCTGTCATCACTGTTAGCTTCACCGATGGCGAGCAGCCGCTGATCAAACCCACCCTGTTCGTCTACGATCCCGGACGACGGGCGGTTTATTTTCACGCCACAGCATTTGGCCGCACAACCGAGACGCTGAAAACGCATCCTCGGGCGGCCTTCACCGCGTTCGAGATGGGCAGACTGCTGCCCGCAGATCGGGCGATGTCGTTCAGTCTTGAATACGCCAGCGTCGTGGCCTATGGCCGGATTGCTGTCATCGAGAAAGATGAGGAGGCGACGGCGGGCCTGCAATTGCTCCTGGACAAGTATTTTCCTCATCTGAGACCGGGCGAGGATTACGCTCCCGTTCATCCCGAAGAACTCAAGATCACCGCTGTCTTTCGTTTCGATATCGACGATTGGGCGGGAAAGCGGAAAGCGGTCGCGGACGATTTTCCCGGAGCGTTTTTCTGGGGCGAAGAGGGCGGGGCGTAGAGATAAAAAAGGGTGCTTTTTTCGCTCCTGGCGATGATATCGTCATACCTCAGCTAGCGCCGCAGGGGCGCTGTTTCTAGCCGGGGGACTTTATCCCCCGGCGCTGGCGGCGGGCGCGAAGCGCCCCCAACCTATGCCCTTGCATGGGACACACCCAAACAAAAAAGGCGACAGCCGCCCGACATGGGCGCGACTGTCGCCTTCGTCTGTTTCCGTGTTTCGCTCTTACATCGCGAAATCCACGGCCCGGGTCTCGCGGATGACCGTGATCTTGATCTGACCGGGATATTGCAGGCTGTCTTCGATCTTCTGAGCGATGTTGCGGGAAAGCTCGATGGCCCCGAAGTCGTCGATCATCTCGGGTTTCACCAGGATGCGCACCTCGCGGCCCGCCTGGATGGCGTAAGCCTGCTGCACGCCCTTGAAGCTCTTGGCGATGTCTTCCAGGGCCGTAAGCCGTTTGACGTAGTTCTCGAGAGATTCGCGGCGAGCGCCGGGTCGGGCGCCTGAGATGGCGTCGGCCGCGGCCACCAGAATAGCCTCCAGCGATTGGGGCTCCACCTCGTTGTGATGGGAGGCGATGATGTTGACCACCTTTTCGGGCACGCCGTAGCGACGGGCGATATCTGCGCCCACCAATGCATGAGGTCCCTCCATTTCGTGACTGACGGCCTTGCCGATGTCGTGCAGCAAACCGCCCATCTTGGCCGCGCGCACATCGCCGTGCAGCTCCGCGGCCATCAGCCCGGCCAGATGGCTGGTCTCGATGGCGTGGTAGTATTGGTTCTGGCCGTAGCTGGTGCGGAATTTCAGCCGTCCCACCAGCTTCAGCAGCTCGGGATGCAGCCCCTGGAAGCCCGTCTGATAGGCGGCCTCCTCGCCCGCTTCGCGGATGATTCGATCCACCTCATCCTGGGCTTTGCGTACCTCTTTCTCCACCCGGGCGGGATGGATGCGCCCATCCTGCACTAGCTTGCTGAGTGCGCGGCGGGCGACCTCGCGGCGCACCGGGTCGTGGCTGGAGATGATGATGGTCTCGGGCGTGTCATCCACCACCAGATCGACGCCGGTCACAGCCTCGATGGCGCGGATGTTGCGCCCCTGGCGGCCGATGATGCGCCCTTTCATGTCGTCCGAGGGCAGGGGCACCGCGGTCACGACGCTTTCGGCCACGATGTCGGAGGCTAGCCGCTCAATGGAGAGGGTGACGATCTCCCGGGCCCGCCGATCTGCGGTCTCAGCGATCTCGGCTTCCACCTGGCGGATGATGCGGGCCATTTCGTTCCGGGCCTGAGATTCGGTGCGGCGGAGAAGCTCCTCCCGGGCCTCGTCGCGCGTCATGCTGGCGATGCGCTCCAATTCGGCCTGATACTTCTCTTCCGCCTTCTCGAGCTGGGCTTGACGCTTGTCCAACTGGCTCTGACGCTGATTCAGTCGCTGTTCGCGTCTCTCCAGATTCTCGGAGCGCATTTCCAATTGATCCATGCGCCTTTGCGCCCGCTCTTCCAGGCGGGTCAGCTCGCGACGGCGACGGGTCATTTCCGCCTCGGCTTCATTGCGCAGTGCGATGGCCCGATCTTTCGCTTCCAGTTCCAGCTTCAGCGCTTTGTCTTTCGCTTCGCCGATGATTCGTTCGGCCTGTTGTTGGGCGGAGGCGAGTTTTTCGGCGTCCTGACGTTGTTTATTCCAGACGCCGAGGAAATAGCCGCCTGCCACGCCGATGATCAGCCCGATCATGACAGCGAGGATGATGAAAATCGGTTGCATAATGATTGTTTCCTGGGGATGATGATTGTTATGATGGAAATCGGAACAGGCGATCCGAGAAACGGTTCGCCGAGACGTACAAAAATGGAACGCAGACACATCTGATGTCCGCAGATTCTCGTAGATTATCCTGATTTTATCTGTTCTTATCTGCGCAGATTCGCTTTTTCTGCGTCATCTGCGTTCTATTTTTACGAAACGGTCAGGCGAGATCATCGGTGGCGCTGGTTCGATCGGCCTGAATCTCTTCTCGAAGATGGTCGGTGGCAAGACGGGCGACAGGATAGGGAAACCCCCGTCGTTGGAGATGCCCCAGCATCTTCTTGTCGAAATCCTCTCGCGAGAGGCGCTGCCAGCGATGTGCGCGCTGTTGGCCTGCGGTGATGGCCAACGCCTCGTCATCCAAAGGCGCCAGGATCTCTTCGATGACGTCCTGGGGGACGCCTTTTTGATAAAGCTCCTGTTGCAGCGCCCGGATGCTGCGGGGATTGAATCGATTGCGGTTTGCCACCCACCAGCGGGCGAATTCCCGGTCGTCCAGATAATCCATCTCGACGAGACGAGCGATGACCTGTTCGCGGATGGGGTGGGCGAAATCCGCCTGCTTCAGCGCTTCGTCGATCTCATGCCTGGAGCGAGGGCGGCGGGCCAACAGACGTAGGGCCTTGTCCATGGCCCGTTGGCGATCATCCTGGGCCCGCAATCGGGCGATCTCCTCGTCCTCCAGATATTGGCCGATCTGCAAGGACGCGGCCAGCACGTCGGGCAATGAGAAGGCGTAGACGTCATCGATGAAGACGCTAACCCGGTTTTTGTTGCGTTTCTGGTAAACCAGTCGCGTGATTGCGCCAGACATACGGAGCAGCGGAGAGATCGCCTTGTGGCGCCTTTGACAAAACAAAAAGGCGCCACGAACCTAGAGATCGCAACGCCTGACGGAGTGATTGTGGGAGTTGGTGTATTGTCTTTGGTAAGACAAAAAGCAATGCTCCATCGCCTTTGATGAAAGCAATGGCCTGCAAAAGGATTTATTCAGAACTGGAAGGACTGAATGCCACAGATCACTTGCCGCGCGTTGCGCATGAAGTTAAACCATCTCGGTTAGGAGTGGTTTGCCAGCGAGAACCGGTTACGCTTCGTCTTCGGGACGAGGTCGAGGCGGCAGCCCCGATAGCGCCCGCAACTGGTCCTCGATGGCGTCAAGAAGATCTGGGTTTGCCTTCAGGAAAGCTTTGGCGTTTTCGCGTCCCTGGCCCAACCGGGTTCCCTCGTAGCTGTAGAAGGAGCCCCGTTTTGTGATGATATCGTTTTCCACCGCCAGATCAAGAACTTCACCAGCTCGTGAAATGCCTTCATTGAACATGATGTCAAACTCGGCCTTCTTGAATGGCGGGGCCACCTTGTTTTTCTTCACCGTGACGCGCGTGCGATTGCCGATAGTCTCGCCACCAGATTTCAAGCTCTGAATGCGACGGATATCGAGACGCACCGAAGCGTAGAATTTGAGCGCCATGCCGCCAGGCGTGGTTTCCGGGTTGCCGAACATGACGCCGATCTTCTGCCGCAATTGGTTGGTGAAGATCATGGCGGTGTTGGTTTGCTTGACGACGCCGCTGAGCTTGCGCATGGCCTGACTCATCAGACGGGCCTGCAGGCCCATGTGGCTGTCGCCCATTTCACCTTCGATCTCGGCGCGGGGCACCAGCGCAGCCACAGAGTCCACAACGATTACATCCACAGCGCCTGAACGCACCAGGGCCTCGGCAATCTCCAAAGCCTGCTCCCCGGTGTCAGGCTGCGAGATGTAGAGCGAGTCCACATCCACGCCGATCTTGCGGGCGTAAGCTGGATCCAGCGCGTGTTCGACATCGACAAACGCACAAATGCCGCCCAGCTTCTGCGCTTCGGCGATGGTGTGCAGGCAAAGGGTGGTTTTGCCGGAGGATTCGGGACCGAAGATTTCGATAATCCGACCGCGGGGCATCCCGCCCACACCAATAGCGGCATCCAAAGATAGCGATCCGGTGGGGATTGCTTCGATATTCAGGGCGGTGGCGTCGCCAAGTTTCATGATGGCGCCTTCGCCAAAACGTTTGTTGATAGTTGCCAGAGTGTTTTCGAGGACTTTATCGCGATCGCTCTTCGCCATAAGGTTTCCTGGATGATGAATTTTATAGTTGGGCGTAACTTCCCGGACGAAAATAAATTCAATAAATGCGTGAATAACGTCCGAGAGTTACCAGATCTTCATCTTCTTCTAAAGTATAATGCATCCTTGCCGATGTGACCAATCGCTGGCAGGGGCTTAGAACAGGGTGTAGATGAAGGGGCCCACCGCTATCCTTTGCCCCAACAGACTGGTGACGGTGACCAGTGCGATGATCACAACCATGGGGATTATCGCACTGGCTCAAAATAGTCGTTTTTGAGTTTGACAAATTGGCCGTGGGACACCGGATATTGGATATTGGCTCCACTGCAAAAAGGTCATTTCACCACGGAGATACGGAAGACAGGGAGAAAATAGTGGTAGTTCACAGAGAAATTCCTCTTCAAATCTCACCCTTTTCTTCCTCCGTGCGCTCTGTGCTTCCGTGTTGAAGGTTTTTTAGTACAGCCGATATTGTGGATATTGTCCTGTTCCAGGGCGTTTCGAATATCAAATATCGGCGTGGTTCAGACCGTCTATTCGGCGCCTTTGCAATTTCACCTGGTCAACGCCTAACGAAGCTCGTCAAGTGAAAAACGTCATAACTGCTAACGCACCCCGGTTGACAAACCACAATGGGGGCAAAGATACAAAAAAACGAAGACACGAAGTCATTCGAAAAAGATTTTATCCGCGCTTCCTCATATCCGTGTCGAGTGAACAGGGCTATGTTGGCAATGACTGTTTTGCGTCATGTCAAACGCAATGGCCGCTCGCTCCGCCTTTATTCCGGGCCAGCTTTCTGAAAGTAGAAAAACTGGTAGGGACGCCCGATCTTATCGCAGAAGGCCTGACGGCTGGTGGGTGCGGCGTCCGCAAAGTGGACGGCCAATTCGGGGTTGTGAGGGAGAAAGTCGGGGTGGGCCTCCACCACCTCGCGTATGAGGTCGGCGTAGCCGGGCACGTCGGTGGCGGCTCGCAGAATGCCGCCCGGTTTCAGCAGCAGGGCCAGCGCATCCACAAAGAGCGGCGTGAACAGACGCCGGGCCTGATGTTTGGGCTTCCACCAGGGATCGGGAAAGAGGATGTGGAAGACATTGACGCTGTTGGGCGAAAGTAATCGCGGCAGATCGAAGCGGGCGTCGTCGTCAGAAATCCACAGATTCTCAATGTTCCGTTTCTGCGCCCGCAGCGTCATATTCCGCACCAGCTTCCATTTGACCTCGAAGGCGAGAAAGTGGCGCCCGGGATGTTTTTGCGCCCGATCCAGGATGAAATCGCCAGGCCCGCTGCCGATCTCGATCTCCAGGGGCGCGGCGATAAGAAAGCGCTTGAGACGTTGGATGTGCTCGGGGCTGGATTGCAGTAGACGGAAGGCGCGTGCGGGCTCGGGCGGCAAGGGGTGCAGCCAGCGCGGGCGTTTGCGCGGGTCACCGCCGATGAGGCCTTTGCCTTCGTGATAGCGCTCTAGCGCCCGCTGCAAACGGGCCTCGTCTACTGTGAACTCATCCGGTCCCACCTTATAGGTCTTCTCGGTCATAGCGCCTCGTTTCCAACAGCGTTTCGATGAAGCCGATGGCCTGCTCCCGGTTGATCACCTCGCCCGCGGCCTGGGCCTCTTGCAGGGCTGTCAGCAAGCGCCCGATATTCGGGCCGGGCTCCAGATCGAAAAGTGCGATGAGATCCCTACCATCCAGGATGGGCGAGGGAATGGGCGGTTGATCGCTCTGGGCGAACGGCCCCAGGAAGGTCGCGACGTAATCGAGGGCGGTCGCCAGCTCCATGGGATCGACCTGCGCCCCGCGGGCGCCCAGGAAATCCGCCAGGAAGAAGAGAATGGCGGCCGGAGCCGCATCGCCCACGTCTCGATAGAAGCGGAAAAGGGTGCGCTTGCTGGGCCTGTCACCGGCGATGAACAGGGACATAGGGCGCATGTGGGCCTCGCAGATGCGTTGCACAAAAGCCGTCTCGTTTTTGGCGCAACGATAACGCTGCATCCAGGCCGCAGCCATCTCGCCGCTAAGCTGCTCGTGTCGGTAGAAGCGGATGCCGCCCATCTCGTCCTCGCGAAAGGCCCGGGGTTTGCCCCAGTCATGGGCGATGGCCGCGAAACGCAGCCACAACCAGCGCTGGCGCTCGGCGGTGAGCGGTTTTTGCAGGTATTCGCGCAGGACCGGGCGATAGGCCTCCAGCCGCTGGTGGATCATCGCCTCCGCGTCATCTCTGGCCGGTGCGTCGTTCAGCATCCAGGCGTCCAGCCGGGCCATCCAGCGCAGGGCCTGGATGGTGTGGCGATAGACATCGAACACGTGGGGCTCGGGCTGCGGCACATCCTGCAGCGCCACCAGTTCGGGCATGAGTTCGTCCGCGATGCGCCAGTCCGCCATCCTGTCCACCGCCAAATGCGGCCGCGGCAGCGCCAGCGCCTTCATTAACTCATCCCGCTGACGTTCGGGGCTGACGCTAGCCAGGCGGGGCGCTGCGTACCACACCAGTTGATCCAGGCCCGGGGCGGGCGTGAGATCGAAGAGATAGAGGAATCGCACGGCCCGGATGACGCGCACAGGATCGTTGTGCAGGCTATCGGGGCTGCAAAGCCGCAAGATGCGCTGCGTCAGGTCTTGCGCGCCGCCCAGCAGATCGAAGAGCGTCCCATCGGGCAGCATGGCGATGGCGTTGATGGTGAAATCCCGCCGTCGGATGTCCTCCTCCAGCGTCATGCCGATGAGGGAGGAGATATCCACCACCAGCGGCGGACCCTCCAGCTTCCACACCACCCGGGCGATGCGGCGCTGCTCATCCAGCGGGTAGTAAGCTGCACCCAGGGCGTCGGCTAGTCGCCGTCCGATGGTCAGCCCATCTCCTTCGACCACATAATCCAGGTCGCGCGCTGGCTTTTCCAGCAGGATGTCGCGCACGGCGCCGCCCACCAGCACCGCGTCGGGCGCAAAGCCCAGCAGCGTCTGGTGGATGGTGAGAAGGTTAGGATGAGACAGGGCGATAGTGTGGGGCATGATCAGTCTTTCTGTGGTTGGGCTTCGTGGGAATCGGCGATTCGGAGGATGACGGGCATACGGCGGGGGCGGGTACGCCGGGCCCGAGCGAACGCGCCTTCGGCGCTATCGGCCACAGCCGCCACGCGTCCCTCCACCAGGGCGATGTAGCGCCCGGCGTAAGGGCGCAGATCGATATCCTGCCACTGCGGGCCTTGGGGACGCTGCTTCATGCTTCCATTGTACCCCCAAACCGGGCATTTTGGAAGCCCGCGAACGACAAGAAGTCCGCCTCTAAAAGCGCAGCCTGCGCGAAATTGCCACATCGCCGCACTTCCAGTAGTATTGTGGGGCGTTCATCCCCCAACCCGGACAAGCTGGAACCAAAAAAATCTGATCTCACGCAAAGTCGCCAAGGCGCTAAGCTTTTCTTTGCCTCTTTTTCCCTTTGCGGCTCTGCGTCTTTGCGTGAGATGTTTTCTTGTGCGAAGAGTAAGGATTCCATTGACAAGATATTAACCCCTCCGCTAACATCGATTTGAGTATGTCCTTCGCTTCCCCCCTGCTCGATCCCATCATCGACCGACGTCTGGCCCTCATCGGCGTGGGCGTCATCGGACGCATCCTCATCCAGCGCCTCGAAGCGCTGAACTTCCCTCGCAATCAGTTGATTCTCTGCGACGCGGATACGATGCGCGGCGCCCGGCTGGAAAGGATGTTCGCCCTGAAGACATGCCCGCTGGCCGACGCGTGTTGTCGGGCCGACATCTGGCTCATCGCCACGCCGCCCCGAGCGATATTGCCCACCGTCCGCACCCTGGCGCCCCGGCTCAAGCCCGGGCAGACGGTCATCTCCTTCGCCGCGGGCGTCTCATTGGCCCGGCTGGAGGCGGCGATCCCTCCCGGCGTAGCCGTAGCCCGGATCATGCCCAGCGCGCTGGCCATCGTGGGGCGAGGCGTGCATCCGGTGGCCTACGGGCGAGATTGCTCGCTGCAAGTGCGGGCCGAAGTGCAGGCCATTGTCAACGCTATAGGCGACAGCATCGTGCTGGATGACAGCCAGATGAATTGGGCCGTGGGCCTGAGCGGCGCAACCATGCGCTGGCTGCTGCCCGTGCTGGAGGGCATGACCCAGGCCGGCGTGGATGCAGGACTGAGCGAATCTGACGCGCGCTGGCTGGCGGCCAGCATGATGGCCGGGACCGCGGCCCTGGCCCTGGAAACCAATTTCCCCTTCGACGAGATGAAGAAACTGACTTCGGTGCAGACGGCGGATGAGCAGGAGATCGCCCGCATCTTCCGCGAAGTCGCGCATCGGGCCAAAACCCTGGCCGATGAAATGGAAGCGGCACTGGACGAAGACTGAAATCAACGCGGCGGGGGCGCAAACGAGCCGCTTCGATCAGGCGTTCTTCGAGAGCACGCGCACGCCGTCCTCAGAGGCCGCGATCACGCCTGAAGCCATGCCCAAAAACAGCCCGTGCTCCATCACCCCGGGCCAATTGTTGAGGGTGCGGCCCAGCGTTTCGGGGTCGCTAATGCCCGATTCGAACCAGCAGCGGGCGAGATAGTGGCCGTTATCCGTCACCCACGGCTCGCCATCTTCTCGCAGCCACAGCTTGGCCTGGCAACCGGGCAGGCCGTTCAGCCAGCGCACCGTGGCCTCGTGGGCGAAGGGAAGAATCTCCACGGGCAACGGGCCTCGTTCGCCCAACCGCCCCACCAGTTTGCTCTCATCCACGATGACCCAGAACTGGCGGGCGTGCACCTCCACCAATTTCTCTCGCAACAGCGCCTTGCCCAGCCCCTTGATCAGATTCAGGTTGGGATCCACCTCGTCCGCGCCATCCACGGCCAGATGAAGGTAATCCACTTGGTCTAGCGTTGTCAGGGGGATTCCCAATTTTCGGGCGCGTTGGGCCGTGCGCTCCGAAGTGGGCACGCCAACGATGTTTTTCAGCCTTCCCGATTGCAGTGCCTGGCCCAGAAAATCGACGAAAAAAGCGGTCGTGGAGCCTGTTCCCAGCCCCAAAATCATATCGTCTTTAACCAAAGAGAGCGCGTGCCGGGCGGCCTCTTGTTTCAGTTGCGCTTGTTTGTCAATCATCATCCTGTTTGGGAGCGTTGGACATAAGTGGCGGGATGGACGTATAATGCCGTGAGATCAGCACAGCAGCAACTCAGAAATATCCCCCATCATCACTGGATTTCACCACCCTCTCCTGATAATCTTCGATGTATTGCAACAATTCATGCTTCATCTTTCGCCACAGCGAAGATTCCAGGGCTCGCTGCAACATGGTACGTTCGGGAATCTCGAGCACGACCATGATCTGCGGCACGCGGCCATAGGTCGTATAGTACACGTCATGCGGCGGCAGGCCGATCTCCACCAGACCCGGCGCCAGACGATCGTTGACGAACATCGAGTACTCCTGTTCACGTCCCGGACGGATATTCCAGGTAAGGATTAAGCGTAGCTTCGACGTCATGAGAGATTATTCCTTCCTCAGAAAATGGCAGCCTCATCAGCATAACAGAAGGCGCAGCGTGACGCAAGGATTGAGGGGCGTCGCGGTCATTTTTTCGCTGCTGCTGGCCCTTGTAGGCGCGAGAACCGGGGTGGCGCAATCGGAATATCCCGGCGGTTACACTCTGATGCCGTTGGCCACCGACAAGATCGCCTTGCTTTCCATGACGGCGGACGTTGCCTTCCATGATGACGGCAAGACGACCGTGGCCGAGGTGCAACTTAACTATCGGCTATACAATCGCGACAAAGGCAAGAAACAGACGCTGCGGGTGGCTATTCCCGGTTATCCAGCGCCCAAGCCTCCGCCTGCCGACATCACATTGCTGCTGGGCGGCAAGGAAGTCTCCAAAACGCCGGGCAATCAGCAATGGTGGATAGCCGATATCACCCTCGGGCCCAATCAGCGCACCAATCTGGTGATGACCTACGCAGCGCCCCTGGGAGATGAGCCCATCGTCCGCTTTCGCTATCCCCTGGATTTGACCGGAAAGCTATGGCCCGGACGCCTGGAAAGCGCCCGTTTCACCATCTCCTTCCCCGAGCCGCCCAATCCCCAGTCGTGGATCAGTCTGACGCCCGAGAATTACCAGCTTACGGCGGAGTCGGTCACCTGGTCTTACGATGTCAAAGATCCCGAAGCGCCCATCGACTTTCTCTTCATCCGCCCATCTTTGTGGATGCAGATTCAGCAGGCCCGACGCACCGCCGCGACCAGCGATTCGCCCGAAGCCCACAAGACCTTAGGAGCCATCTACGCCCAACTGGCCACCGCCACCCGAGTCCCGGACATCTTCGCACGGTATTATCCCCTGGCTGTAGCCTCATACGCCCAGGCGCAGCAACTGACCCCCGACGATCCCGCTCCCAGTCTGGCGCTGGCGCAGCTTTATCAATTGCAGGCGGACTTGAGCCCAGAGCAGGCGTCCGTTTACACCGGATTGGCCATCAATGAGCTGGTTAAAGCCCTGGAGCATGGCGTTACGGGGCCGGAAATCCGCGAAAAAGTGGCTCGGGGATTCATCTCTCTCATCGAGCAGGCCCGGCAGCGGGGCGATTTCGATGCGGCCAACACCTATCTGCAGCGCCTGGAAGAGTTGGCCAACGATTATCCCGAATTGATCAACAGCGCCGACATTCAGGCCGAGCGCCGCTCTCTGGCCATCGATTGGACGGAGCATGTGCTCAGCGATCAGGGCCCCGCGCCCGCCCGGGCCGTGCTCGCCCGGCTTTTCGGCCAAGAGGCGACCTTGCCCAGGGGCGCGCAATTCTCCCGCATCAATTCACTTTATGTGGCGGTGCGCACCGAGCCGCATCTGCGCATGCTGGACATCAACGCAGCCATGCGCGATGGCGACGTCACTCTCATCTCGCAACTGGCCCAGATATTCGGGCAAACTGGCGTGGCCAGGGTGGCGTTGCAGGAGATCGATCCCACCGTACTGCATGTCGAGATTCCTTTCGAGGACGAACAGGAGCTCATTGAAATGCAGACGACCCTGGCCGACGCCATCCCGCCCGAGCCTGAATGGGCGTTGCTACAGGCCATCCTGCGCCCGCAATCATTGACATGGGAGCAAACCGACGAACGATGGCGCACCATCGAAACCTATGAAGAAAACGTCAGCTTCGTTTCGGTTTCGGCTGACGCGGGCATCCAGGCCCTCTTGCTGGAGCGAGCGGCCAATTCACTGGACGCCAACGATCCCCTTAATCGCTTGCTGAGCGAGATCTGGAACCAGGAGGCCGCCATCTGGCGCAGTCTGGCTGAAAACAGCAGCGTCCGCTATACGCTCACCCTCTTCCCTCGCCCCGGCGCGCCCCTGGTGCAGACCT
>JALXAF010000381.1 GCA_026992375.1 Anaerolineae bacterium | reverse complement strand
TTCCCTCTGAGCCGCCCACCACCGAGCTCTGGAAATAGGCCGAATAGATGGCCAACAACACCACCGCCGCGTAGGCGGAATTCCCGAAATCATACAGATACCAGGCAATCCGCTCCTTGCGGGTGGATTGAGCTGGAATGGCCGTCGCTGCCATACTTGCCTCCTTGTTGAGGTGATGAAAAAATGGTTTGCCGCGGGTTGCCCGCTGATGACGATGAAAACCCTTTGTTACGTCATTCCGACGCCATAGAGAGGAGGAATCTCCTCACTTGCAGGGGGATTTCTCGGTCGCTGTCACTCTTCAGCATGACACAATCAACCATTTTCATCCGTATCAGAGCGGGCGCGCCAGCCGTCGGACTGTTATAAATTTCTTGTCAAATGAGTTGAGAACCAAGTTGGCGGGCGTAGGCCCGTCTTTTCATCCTGTTCGTGTCATTTTTTCTTCGGGCCGCATCATGCACGCCAGGGGCTCATCTCCTCAACTCGATCCGCCAGGCCTGAACTGCATCGGGCGACAACCGGGCCAGCTCAGACGCCCGATGCCCGATCATCCACAAGATGCGATCCTGCGCATCCACCAGCAGGGGCCAGCGCGGACGGGCGGGACGGGGAATCTTGCGCTCGTTCATCAAGTCCTTGATGCGCTTGGACGCGTTCAGGCCCAGGGGCTGCATTACGTCGCCCGGACGGCGGGGGCGCACCATCAGGGGCTTGGGGATGTCGATGGGCAGCCAGATGAGGTTGGTGGACTTCTGACGCAGCCAGGGCGCTTCGCCCGGCTCCCAGCGCACCTCGCGGGCCTGCAGACGCCAGTTCGGGCCCAGTTCGACGCGGCCGGGCAAGGGAAGACGTTGCGGCGCGCCGATTTGGGGGATGTCGCTGGGGATGAAATCGGCTTCCTGCACATCCAGCCATCGATAAGAGAGCCAGGCCTCCAGGCCCGCGGTCAGGGTGTAGGGCCCGCCGCTGGCCATCTGCGGATGCTCCGCCAGCACATCCAGCACTCGTTCGGTGTGCTCCCAACTGATGTTGCGATGTTCGGGCCGCAGCGCGGCGATGGCCCGGCGCAACAACGCCCGTTGATCGCCGCGTAGCAGCGCCCGAAACGCCAATAGATTCAATCGCACCCGGCCCGACTCCATCTGCGCCATCTCCCGCCACAAAGCCCGCCGGTGCGCGTCCAGCGCCTCGTAATCCCCCTGCAAGGCGAAGGCCGTGCGAGCGAGCACCGTGGTCAGGTTGGGATTGATGGCCTTGAGCCGGGGAACGATCTCATGGCGCAGCCGGTTGCGGAAGAAGGAGGTGTCTTCGTTGGAAAGGTCCCAGCGAGGCTCCAGTTCGTTTTCTCGACAATAGGCCAGGATCTCATCCCGTGCGAAGGGCAGCAAGGGCCGCACCAGCATCACCCGAAATCGCTCTTCTTCGCTATTCTTCTCGAAAAACAGTGCATTGTCCGCCGGGCGCAGTGCGGTCAATCTCAGTGCGTCCAGGGGTGTCGCGAGCGACATGCCCCGCAGGCCCGCCAGTCCGCTGCCTCGCAGCAGGTGCATGAGGATGCTCTCCACCTGATCATCGGCGTGATGCCCCACCGCCACCACCGGCGCACTCAATCGCCGCGCGACCTGGCCCAGGAAGGCGTATCGGGCCTGGCGCGCGGCCTCCTCGACCGAAACGCCCGGCTGTGCAGCGATGGCCCGCACGTCGGCCCGTTCGATGGTGCAGCCCAAGTCCCAGGCAGCGGCCAGCTCGGCCACAAAATGCGCTTCGTCCTCGGCTTCCGGGCGCAGGCCATGATGCAGATACGCTGCGTGAAGTTGCCATCCGCGCTCGGGCGCAAGCCGGTGCAGCGCGTGAAGCAGAGTTAGCGAATCGGGCCCGCCGCTGACGCCCACCACCACCCGGGCGTTATCGGGAATGAGATGATGCTGTTGGATGAATCGACGAAGTCGCGGGAGGAAGTGCATGAGAAAATTATACCACCTTCTCCACTTTGCAAGAGACTCAGAGTTCGGGATAACCGCAACGTCGGGCGTTGTTTGGGCATTATGCGATTTTTGAGTATGATTGAGGTCAGCATGACATCCCCCCATCCTCTCCCGCCTTCACATCCCCCAAACGCGCACAAATGGGGCTATTTTCTGTTGGGGTTGCTGACTGCTCTGGCGGTCTTTGCAACGGGCGTGGCCGCGATGTGGGTTTTTGATCTGTGGGGTGACGGGAATCCGACAATGACGTTGCCTCTCGAGCACAAAGGGCAGGCGGTGAACGAAGCTTTGTTGAACGAGGCCTGGGGGATCATCGAAAGCGATTTTTACGGCGACATGCCATCGGAGAAAAAACGCACTTACGGCGCTATCAAAGGCAGCGTGGAGACGCTGGATGATCCATACACCTTTTTCATTGAGCCCGAGCCCGCTGTGCGGGAGCAGGAGCGATTGCAGGGCAAGTTCGGTGGCATCGGCGCTTATTTGGCGGTGGATGAAGCGGGCCGAGTTGTTTTGACGCCCATGGTGGCGCGTCCGGCGGCCAAAGCCGGGGTGAAGAAAGGCGATGTCCTCATCGCCGTCGATGGGCATCCAATTTCCGCACCCGCAGATCTGGACAAAGTCATCGACATGGTGCGGGGCGAAGTGGGAACGACTGTGACGCTGACCATCCAGCGCGGCGATGAGACGATGGATATCGAAGTCGAGCGAGCGGAGATCGAATTGCCCAGCGTTTCCTGGCGTCCCGCTGCTGATGCGCCCGACGTGGGCTATATCCACATCGAGCGATTCAGCGGCCTCACTGATAAGGAATTCTCGCAGGCGTTGAATGAGTTGACGCAGCAGGACGCAAACAGCGCGTACATCATCGATCTGCGAGGAAATCCGGGCGGTCTGGTGGATTCCGCAGTGGATGTGGCCGGACATTTTTTGGATGACGGCGTTGTGCTCATCGAAAAACACGCAGACGGCTCGCAGAAGACGTACAAAGCCCAGGCGGGCGTGGACGTTCCGATCGAAACGCCCGTCATCTTGCTGGTGGACGGCAATACGGCCAGCGCAGCCGAGATCCTGGCTGGCGCTTTGCGGGATCGGAAACGGGCGAAACTGGTGGGGGAGAAGACTTATGGCAAGGGCTCCATCCAGCGCATTCACCGCCTGTCGGACGGCAGCGCGCTGCATGTCACTTTCGCCAAATGGTTCACCCCCAACGATCGGGCCATCGATGGTCAGGGGCTGGAGCCGGATGTGGCCGTTCAGTCCAGCCCAGATTACGATTCGTATCTGAGAAAAGCGCTGTCGCTGCTGGGAAAAGAGAAGGACTGAAAAATGAAAAATTGAAATTTTTGCATCTGGGCGTATTGAAACAGGCCACGACGACGTCCTTATGAATCAAGGAACACGTTGCACCGAACTTGACCAACTGGTTTCTTTCTCGCCTTTGGTTTCTTCCCCGCCCCTCGCAACCCTTTCTCGCCTACGGCGGAAAATGCCCCTTCTTCCATCTCGCCGGCCTGGGATGCGTCCAACGGCAACGACGTCTTCAGGCCCAGCGGCATCCATTTAGCATTCGCTTCGCTTCCGCCCAAACACCTAACGCTCAAACGCATCTCTCCCCGGTGCGACGTGTAAACTTCCTATCGGCGGCAATCTCGAAAAGAGGTTGCCGTTTTTTGTATGTGATACCAACGTGGCGCAATCCGCAGGATGAAGCATTGGCCGAATGAATTCAGTCTCTTGGCGACAGCCCCCCTCCTTTGCTTCCTCCCCGCTCCGAGACGGGCGGGGAAGGAGATATGGAAGGCGAATGGCGCTGTCCCGAAGGTGGGTCTGTGCCTTCCAACCAGCTTCTCAACTCATTTGGGACACACCGAAATTGAAAATTGCCGCACATTGCTTTGCAAGAGCTATTGACAAATAGAGTCGTGGGTGCTATACTGTGACAGGTAATTGAGCAAACGTGTGCTCAATGTTTTTTTTGTTACTGGTCACACGTTTGACCACTCTCGCATGAAAAGCCCACGATGAAAAATCGCGTCTCCATCAAGGATATCGCCCAACAGGCGGGCGTCAGTCATTCGACTGTCAGCCGGGCGCTGC
>JALXAF010000380.1 GCA_026992375.1 Anaerolineae bacterium | reverse complement strand
TATAGACTGGCGCTTTTCGCTTCGGATCTCGGCTGGTACGACGTTACGAAACTTGCAAAAGACAAGCGAACCCAGGATTTGTCTGGCCAACTTTATCGTTCGCTTGGCTCTGAATGCGCTAACATTGAAGAAGGCTATTCGAAGTCAAGCAGGCGAGATCGAGCGAGATTTTACGAATATGCCCTTGGTTCCGCCCGAGAAAGCAGAGGTTGGTACTATCGTGGACGATTTGTTCTGAAAGAACGAGTCACCATACATCACATCCAACTACAAACTCAGATTATCCGCCTGCTTTTAACCATGATTCCCGAACAGCGCGGTTCTACGCTCCGAGAATCAGGGCCGGTTTACTACACAAACCCATTACCGAATCTTGATTCGTTGTTGAGAAACATTCCAGTTGCATAACTGAAGATGCACGACGACGTATCATCACGCATCACTCGTCACGCATCACGCAAGTTTCTCTAACCCATATCTATCCGCTATCAACGACACCCCCACCCCACCATGACCGATTGGATCACCATCACCATCGACGGCAAAGAAGTCCAAGCCAAGAAGGGCGAGCTTCTGACTGAGGCCGCGGCCCGCGCGGGCATCGACATCCCTGTCTTCTGCTCGCACCCCAAACTGGACCCTCTGGGCGCATGTCGCATGTGCCTGGTGGAGATGGAGGGCCGCCGCGGCAAGATGCTGGTCACCGCCTGCACCACGCCCGTGAACGAAGGCATGGTCTTCTATTACAATTCGGATAAAGCCCGAGACGCCCGCGCCGGCACCCTGGAGATCATCCTGGCCAATCACCCGCTGGATTGCCCCATCTGCGACAAGGGCGGCGAGTGCGATCTGCAAGATCAGGCCATGGAGCACGGGCCCGGACATTCGCATTACTGGGAAGACAAGCGGCATAAGGATAAAAACCATCCTCTCAGCGATCTGATCGTGCTGGATCAGGAGCGGTGCATCACCTGCTGGCGCTGCATCCGCTATCTGGAGCAGTGGGAGGACAAACCCCAGCTCGGGCTTTTCCACCGCGGCAGCGCCACCGTCATCGACAAATTCCCCGATGGCGAGCTGGACGCATACACCAGCGGCAATATCGTCGATATCTGCCCGGTGGGCGCGCTGACCAACCGCCTCAGCCGCTTCCAGTTCCGGCCCTGGGTGCTGGAACACACCGACACCATCTGCACCCATTGCGGCATGGGCTGCAATCTGCGCATCGACACCCGGGATGGCCGGGTGCGGCGCAATGTGGCCCGCACCAACATGGCCGTCAACGATGAGTGGATCTGCGACAAGGGCCGTTTCGCCAATGGCTTCGTCTTCAGCGAGCAGCGCCTGACGCAGCCCCTGGCCCGCATCGACGGCGAATTGCAGCCCGTTTCCTGGACCGAGGCCCTGGATCGGGTGGTGGATGGCCTGAAGGCCGTGGTGGCCAAAGAAGGCCCGGGCGCTGTGGGCGGCATCGGCTCGGCCAAACTCTCCAACGAAACCAATTACCTGCTGGGCAAGTTCATGCGCAGCCTGGTGGGCTCCAATAACGTCGATTTCCGCGAAGGCTCGGCCCTGAAGGGGGATCCGCGCGGCATCACCAGCCTGCAAGACGCCCGCGAGGCCGATCTGGTGGTGATTATGGGCGCAGACCCGTCGGAAGAGATGCCGGTGCTGGCCAACTTCCTCAAACGGGCGGCCAAACGCAACGGCGCTCCCGTCATCGTCGTGCATCCCCGCCGCATCGAACTGACCAAATACGACGGCGTTTTCTTCAACCCCGCGCCGGGCGAAGAGCCCCCCGTGTTCGACGCCCTGACCAAAGCCGCTCTCCTGGCCCGCGGCGAGGCTGTTCCCGCCTGGCTGGACGATATCCAGGTTTCGGATGAGGCCCAAAAGGCCGCGGAACTGCTGCTGAAGGCCGAAAAGCCCTTCATCATCTACGGCACAGACTACGCCTGGGGCTACGGCTCCACCAGCATCGTGCAGGCGCTGACCAACTGGATCGTGGCCAGCGGACATGGCGACCGGCTGGGCTTTTTGCACAGCCAGGCCAACACCGTGGGCGCGGGCGATGTGGGCCTGCTGCCTGATCAGCTTCCGGGACACCGCCCCCTGGCGGATGAAGCCAACCGCAAGGAGCTGGAAACGCTGTGGGGCGCGAGCATTCCCACGCAGCCGGGCCTGGGTTACAGCGGCATGATCGCCTCGGCCCTGGGCCGCATCAAGGCCCTCTACATCATGGGCGCCGACCCGGTGGGCGAAAAGCCCAGCTACAAAAAGGAGCTTTCGGCCCTGGAGTTCCTGGTGGTGCAGGACATGTTCCTGACCGAAACCGCCAAACTGGCCGATGTGGTGTTGCCCGCGGCCTCCTACGTGGAGAGCAACGGCACTTTCACCAACACCGAACGACGGGTGCAGGCCGCGCCCCAGGCCGCCCGCTCGGTGGGCGATTCTTTGCCCGACTGGACCATTCTCATGCACCTGGCCCGCCGCTACGCTCCCGACAAGGCCAACGCCTGGCGCACTGCGTCCGCCCCCGCCGTGTTCGAGGAGATCACCCGGGCCGCGCCCCAATACGCAGGCCTGAGCTGGGAGAGCCTGGGCGATTCAGGCCAGCAGTGGGAGCGAGAGGCGCTGCCCATCGAGCGCAGCCTGGCCCCCTATCCGGCGCTGGAGCCCGCTCCTGCGGACAAGACCTTCAACATGCGCCTGGTGGTGGGCAATCTGCTCTGGGATGATGGCAACGTCTTCGCTGCCACCGAGCGCATGGCCAATCTTGGCCGCAAGGCCGCGTGGCTGCACCCCGACGACGCCGCTGGCCTCGACCTGCGCGAGGGCGACTTCATCGCAGTGCGCTCCCGCGAAGCCAGCCTGGAACTGCCCCTGCACATCTCCCGCCGCATCCGGCCCGGCACGGTCTTCGTGCCCTTCTCGCTAAAAGATGCGCCCGTGGGCGAGCTGTTCGACGAATTCGGCCCGCGCACCACCGTCGCAGTTTATCGGGCGTGAGTTTCAGCGCCTAGTGTTCAGTAACCAGTTTTCTTCTCATGAACATTGACAAAATAATCCGGTTATAGGCTCGGGGCGCTTCGCGCCCGCCGCCAACGCCGGGGGATAAAGTCCCCCGGCTAGAAACAGCGCCCCTGCGGGGCTAGCCGGATTTATCCGGCGCTGTTTTGTAGCCCGGCGACTTCATCGCCGGGCGGACGTGGCAAACGCCACTATGGCCTGTTTAATTTGTGAACATTCATAAGAAGATATCCACCGACTTTTTTCCATTTCTCTTCCCTCAGCACAGTCAAGAGACGAATGATGACCAATTGGCAAGAATGGATCGTTTCAGATCCGGCAGTTATGCAAGGCAAGCCGGTGATCGCAGGTACGCGCATCACTGTGGAGCTAATCCTTGATAAACTGGCTGCCGGTGAGGCTGTGGAGGACATTCTGAATGCGCACCCCCGTCTCACGCCAGAGGCGATCCAGGCTGCACTGGCTTTTGCTTCCGACGCATTGCGCTCCGATGTGATTTACCTGACCAAGATGGCGGCATGAAACAATCATCCAGCACGACGAGCGCATGACAGGCGCATTTACCGTCATTACGTCGAAAACCATTCGGATTCGTCGCCAGTCTCTATAACTTCCGTCATCCCCCCACCTATCTCTCCCACCAGATTCTGATGATCGAGACCCTCACCCTGCTTGGTGTAACACTCATCAAAATCATCGTGTTGCTGCTTTTGCTGCTGACGGGATTTGCGTATCTCACGTATTACGAACGCAAACTCCTCGGCCGCTTCCATGTGCGTCTGGGCCCGAACCGGGCCGGGCCATTTGGTCTGTTGCAGCCCATCGCCGACGCAGTCAAGGCTATCTTCAAGGAAGAGGTCGTGCCGGGCCACATCAAGGATAAGGTCGTCTACCTGCTCGGGCCTGTCCTGGTCATGATCACGCCCCTCATCGCCTTTGCCGTGATTCCGGTGGCGCCCGACATCACCATCGCCGGCTACACGCTGCACTTCTACATCGCGGACGTCAACATCGCCATCCTCTACATCGTGGCGGTGACCAGCTTCGCTGCGTACGGCGTGA
>JALXAF010000379.1 GCA_026992375.1 Anaerolineae bacterium | reverse complement strand
GATGCAAGCCGCCATCCACCTCGATGTCCACGCGCTGCAAGCCGCGGGCGTCCAGCATCTGACGCAAGCGGGTGATCTTGTCGCTGCTGGTGGGGATGTAGCTCTGGCCGCCAAAGCCGGGATTCACCGACATCACCAGCACCTGATCCACATAGGGCAATATCTCCTCCAGCGCGACCAAAGGCGTGGCCGGATTCAGAGTCACGCCCGGGTGCGCACCCAGTTCCCGGATCTGCTGCACGGTGCGATGCAGATGGGGGCAGGTCTCCACATGCACGGTGATGATGTCCGCGCCCGCCTTTGCGAAGGCGGGCAGCATATTCTCGGGCCGTTCGATCATGAGATGCACATCCAGTGCGAAGCCCATCTCATCGGCGATGGGGCGCAGAGCGCGCACCACCAGCGGGCCGATGGTGATGTTGGGCACGAACTGGCCGTCCATCACATCCACATGGATGTAGTCGGCCCCCGCGGCCGCGGCCTCCCGCACCTGCTCGCCCAGGCAGGCGAAATCAGCGGAGAGGATGGAAGGAGCGAGTTTGACGGGATGTTTTGTCATGGTCGATCAGGAATGAAGCAAGCATGTGGCAGGGCAGCCGCCCGTCGATACGAATGAAAGTGACCGGGGACAGATCGGGCGCCATCCCAGGCCCCCGTCTTCCGTCCCCGGTCTTCCGTCTATTTGCGAAGCAATGCCAGGGCTTTGGCCGCCACATTCTCGGCGGTGAAGCCGTATTCCTTGAACACGACCTTGCCGGGGGCAGAGGCGCCGTAACCATCGACGCCGATGACCGCGCCATCCGGGCCCACATAGCGGCCCCAGGCCATAGTAGAGCCAGCCTCGATAGCCAGCTTGGGCTTATCAGCGGGCAACACCGAGACCCGATACGCCTCATCCTGAGCGTCGAACAGCTCCCAACTGGGCATGGAGACCACGCGGGCGGAAACGCCTTCCGCCAGCAACGCACCCACCGCCTCCAGCGCCAGGGCCACCTCAGAGCCCGTGGCGATGAGGATCACATCGGGATCGCCGCTGAGGGGCTCGGCCAGGATGTAAGCGCCTCGGGCCAGTTGATTGTCTCGGGGCGTCACCTGGGGCAGTCCCTGCCGGGTGAGGATGAGCGCGGTGGGCCCGGAACGCTCCAGCGCCACCTTCCACGCCTGTGAGGTCTCATTGCCATCGGCCGGGCGGATGGTGACCAGATTGGGGATGGCCCGCAGCGCAGTCAGATGCTCGACGGGCTGATGCGTGGGGCCGTCCTCGCCCACGCCGATGCTGTCGTGGGTGAAAATATAGATGACGGGGACGTTCATCAACGCGGCCACGCGAATCGCGCCGCGCATGTAATCGGAAAAGACCAGGAAGGTGCCGCCGAAAGGCCGGATGTAGTGCGTGGCCAGGCCGTTCATAATCGCGCCCATGCCGTGTTCACGCACGCCATAGTGGATGTAATTGCCGCCGTAGTCGCCCCGCTCGATGTCATGCTCGTTGGGGGGATTGGTCTTGTTGCTGCCGGTGAGATCGGCGGAGCCGCCCACCAGCATGGGCAACGCCGGAGCCAGCGCAGCGATGACCTTGCCCGAGGTGGCGCGAGTAGCCAGAGGCTTCTCGCCGGTGAAGTTGGGCAGATGCTGCTCCCAACCATCGGGCAACGCCCCGCTCACCAACATATCCCATGCCGCGGCCAGCTCGGGGTAAGCCTGGCGATAATCGGCCATCATGGCCTCCCAGCCCTCGCGGGCGGCCGCGCCCGGCTGGATGGCCTCGGCCACCCGGGCCGGAACTTCGTCGGGGATGTAGAAATCCTGGTCGGGCGGAAAGCCGAAGAATTCCTTGGTGGCCCGCACGCCATCGGGCCCCAGGGGCGAACCATGCACCTTGGCGGTGTCGTGCAGAGGGCTGCCATAGCCGATATGGGTGCGGCAGGCGATGATGGAGGGGCGATCGGTTTCGGCCTGGGCCTGACGGATGGCTGCATCCACTGAAGCCATGTCATGCCCGTTGGCCCGGATGGTGTGCCAGCCGTAGGCTGAGAAGCGCTGCAACACATCCTCGCTGAAGCTGAGATCGGTGGAGCCGTCGATGGAGATGTGATTGTCGTCATAGAGGACGATGAGCTTGCCCAAGCCCCAATGTCCGGCCAGAGACGCGGCCTCGTGAGAGACGCCCTCCATCAGGTCGCCGTCAGAAGCGAGCACGTAGGTGTGGTGATCCACGATGGGGAAATCGGGCCGATTGAAGCGGGCTGCCATCCAGCGCTCGGCCAGGGCCATGCCCACAGCGCTGCTAACGCCCTGCCCCAGGGGCCCCGTGGTCAGTTCGATGCCCCGCTCAGGGTCGTATTCAGGATGCCCCGCGGTGACATAACCCCACTGCCGAAAATGCTTCAGTTCATCCAGCGAGATGGGATAGCCGAACAGATGTAGCAGAGAATAAAGCAGGGCGGAGCCGTGCCCGGCCGAGAGGACGAAGCGATCCCGGTCGGGCCAGGTGGGATGCGCGGGATCATGTTTGAGGAAGCGCGTCCACAGTGCGGTCACCATGTCGGCCGTGCCCAAAGGCAGGCCAGGATGTCCCGAATTCGCGGCCTGAATGGCGTCCACCGCCAGCAAGCGCAGGGTGTTGGCCAGCAGTTGGTCGGTTTCATCATAGACGTGAGAGAGTGTGCTCATAGCGTCAGCTCCAGGGTGGGAATCCCGCCAGGCGGGAAGAATAGCCGGGTGCGTCCTCACCCGGGTGAGATGCGAATACAGCGTTTCATGGTCAGCCAATCCAGTGCATTATACCCGTTTTTCGTCCATCCAGGTAACCGAAACGAACAGAATCGGGGATGCCGCCAGTTGCAAAAAGAGAGGCGCAACATTTCTGCTGCGCCCCTCCAGAAACCGGTGATGCGGCCCCCTTATCGAGCCAGGGAGCGAATGTAGGCAATGATGTCGGCGATGACTTGAGCGTCGAGGTTGGCGTAGGTGGGAGGCATCAGCGGCCCGTAGCCATCCACCAGCTTCGCTTGAGGATCGACGATGGATTCGTGGAGGTAGTCGTCATCCACTGTAATCATGCTGCCATCGGTCAGTTTGATCTCTTTGCCGTAGATGCCGTGCAGAGTTGGGGCCACGGGCGTATCTGCATCGGTGTGGCAGGCGTTGCAACCATTGTCATTGAAGGCTTTCTCGCCCGCGGCCGCGTCGCCCTCGCCCGCGGACGGCGCGCTCACGGCTTCGGCGGGCGTCGCCGTGGGCTCAGGAGCCTTGGTCGGGGCTTTGGTGGGCGCGGGCTCCGCTGCGGGCGCTTCCGCGCCGGCCTCCACGCTTTTGCCGCCCAGCAAGATGTCGAAACGCATCTTCAGATAATCGGCGTCGCCTTCCTCGGCTTTGCGGATCATGGTCTTGAGGGTGGCCTGACCGCCCATTTGCCCGCAGGAGGCCAGCGCCGCCTCCAACGCCGCCTTGGTTCCGGCCATATCGCCCGCCTGGAAGGCTTTTGCGGCCTCTTGCAAATGCCCGGCCACGGTGGGATTGACCTTCATGCCCGTGGCTGCGAAGGAAAGGCTGTTGATGCCCTGGGCCAGCGTGCTCAGATCGTCGTCGCTGATCTTGTCCGAGCCATACGCAGCCATGGCCGTGCCTTCGACGCCGTTGCGCACGATGTGGGTGACGTAGTCCGCATCCAGGCCCGCCAGGTTGGGGCCGATCGTGCCTTCGAGATTCTGACCATGACAGGAATTGCAGGCGTTGGCCTCATACACAGCCCGGGCGTCGGCCGGCAGCTCCATGGCGGAACCGGGCGCTGCGCCGCCAGTCTCACCACCGGTCTCACCACCGACCTCGCCGCCAGCCTCGCCGCCGCCTTCCTCCATCACGCCGCTGAGAGACTTGATATAGGCGACGAGCGCCTGAATCTGATCCTCGCTGAGATCCGCGCCATAGTTCTTGGGCATGATGTCGTTGTAGCCCTTGGCCAATTTGGCGCCGGGATCGCTGATGGATTCATAGAGATAGTCGTCATCCACCGTAACCGTCGAGCCATCGGCCAGCGCGATCTCTTTGCCGTAGATGCCATGCAAGGTCGGAGCAACGGGTGAATCCTGCTCGGAGTGGCATCCGGAGCAACCCTGGGAAGCGAAGATAGCCTCGCCTTCGGCGACAAGGCCGCCAGCGGGCGCTTCGCCGCCCTCCTCCGGCTTGACGGGCGCTTTGCCGCTGAGCCATGCGTCGTAATCGGCCTGCTCCATGGCGATGATCTTGCCCGCCATCTTGGTGTAGCCGGTGCCGCTATATTGGGATTCGAAGAAAGGATATTCGCCCGGCCTGTCCGCCTGGAACCACATAGCCGTGAACTTGCCCGGCAGGATGTCCTGCTGCTGCAAGAAGCTGGGGACGAAGATGCTGTGCGTGGTGTCTTGCGACGTCATGATCAGACGCACGGGCTGTCCCACCACCACATGCAATTCATCGATCTCGCCCTTGCCATCGGGCGTATGCTGGAACTTCCACACCCAATGCTTGGCCACCGAAATCACATTCTCTGCATCATCGGGGACCTTGATGGCGTTCAAATAGACGAAGGCTGACCAGAAGAAGAGGAGGAGAATCACCAGACCGGCCGTCAGGGACCACCATTTGGGCGGCGTGCGGTCTTTTCGGTATGATTCCTCTTTCCGCTGCTCGTCTCCTTCCAACATAGCCATAAACGCCAGCAGAACGATAATCAGCGCGAAGAGAAAGCCCACCGCAAGCATCGCCAACAAAAGGATGTTGACGGAGCCGGCCATGGATGAAGCTTTTTCAGGTAGAGATAAGAATGTTGGCATAAGACAGGCACCTGATGTTTGGGAGTGGGATCAGGGTCTTGTAAAGCTGGAAGATGGATGTTCGAGTATTAACGATGAGGCAATCCCTGCTGGGCGGTGAGCTCGATGGCGCGTTCGATGGGGATGTGGGCGATGCCCGCGCCTTTGTCCACCCAGCCGTAGCTGTTCAGCAATTCATTTTGCCGGGCTTTATATGCGTTCAGATCCGCAACCGGATCGATCTGCAGCGCCGGCTCCTTAAAGCCCGATGTATCCACCGGGAAGGCATTGACTTTGGAGGCCTGGAATTGTCCTTCCAGTGCGGCGGTGAGTCCTACGATGGCCAACAAGAAGATAATGCTCAGGAGCATCAGGGTGCGTCCGTAGCCGCCTGATTCATATCCGGGATGACGGGAGTTAGCTGACATGACCATGTGCCTCCTCAGAAACATTGGTGACGGATAAACGAGAATCGTACAGGGGCGGGACGCTGACTTTTGCAAGCTGGCGGAAGAAGATGGCGAGGAACAGCCCCCCCACGCCCAGCAACGCGGCCACAGAGACCCAAGGGAAAGCCAGTTTGCCGGGCGAGAAAGCCGGGTAGATCAACCATATCAGGTCCACAAACCGCATGATCAGCACCAGACAGGCGATCTTCTTGAGCCGCCCCGGCGCTCGTTTGGTGCCCCGCACCAGAAGAAAGAAGAACGGCAGGAAGAAATGTAGGAAGACATTGATAATGGCCACCCATTGCCAGCCGCCCTGGGTGCGAGCCAGATACCAGGTAGTCTCTTCGGGTAGGTTGGCCGACCAGATGATGAGGAATTGCGAAAAAGCCACATAGGCCCACAGCATGATGCTGGCCAGCAGCCAGTTGCCCAGATCACTGACATCGATGGTCTGGATGATGCCGGACCAGGGCTTGAATTTCAACATGCCCATCAGCACGATGATGCTGAAAGCGAACCCCGCCGCCATGGCTCCCACCCCGAACATGATGCCGTAGATGGTGGAGTACCAGTGAGGCTCGATGGACATCATCCAGTCCACCGAGGCGAAAGTGACGGTGAGGCCGAAGATGAGGATGCCGGGAGCGCTGAGATTGCGCATCTTCTTGCGCAGGGCTGCATTATCGGGATCATTATCCAGTTGCAGCGACCATTTTCGCAGCAAGTACGCGATGCCAATCCAGATGGCGAAGTAGATGACGGAACGGACGATGTAGAAGGGGACATTGAGATAGGGAGCCTTGGCCAGCAACAATTCATCATGGGCCACAACATCCGCGTGGGCCCATTCGTAGAGATGGGGGATGCCCGCGAGGATGACCAGGAAGAGAATGGCCATCAGAGGCAGGGTTTGCGTGGCCGCTTCCACCACGCGCTGGATGACCAGCCCCCAGCGTCCGCCCACCGTGTTCTGAATCATCAGAATGACCAGCGCGCCCAGGGCCACCTGCACCCAGAAGACCCAGCCGACCAGGTAGCCTGAGAAGAAATCCTCGCCGCTGGTCAGGAAAAAGCCGGCAATCAGGGCGAGAATGCCCACAACGCCGATGATCAGCGCGATTTTCTGATATAATTCCAGACGGCGGATCAGTTTTTCATCAGCTTGAATTCGGTTCATGGTTCGCTCCTTCATTGCGCCGCCTCCACTTTGGCCTGATCATCCGCGGGCAGCTCGGTTACCAGGACGTGCTGGCTCAACTGCAGTGCCTTCACATAGGCCACAATCAGCCATCGATCGTGAACAGGGATACGGTTGGCATAGCTGGGCATCGAGCCAAAGCCATTGGTGATGGCATAGAAGAAATAACCGGGCGCAGCCTCTCGCAGCCGATCTTGATTGAGGCTGGGCGGCTCCTTGAAACCGCGCTGCACGACCATGCCATCGCCGTCTCCTACGTAGCCATGACAGGGAGCGCAATAGATGTCGTAACGCTGCCGCCCGTATTCCAGGCCTTCCTTGGTGACGAGAAAGGGGAATTCCTCCACATATTGGCCATCCACCTGCCCGGTGTAGAGGGCGTCATCGGTGCGGGCCCCGTTCACAGGCACGGTGTCAGCCACAGGAAGCAGAGCGGACTGCTCGCCGCCGAAAAAGGCGCTGGGCTCATAAGGATCCACGCGAGGCTGATCTCGCATGGTCATGGTACAACTGGTCACGAGCAAAGCCAGACAAAAGATCGCGCAAACCAGGCCCGCTTTGCGTATGGTTCGAAAGGTTTGTTTGGTGCGTTGCATGGCAATCTCCTATGGTTGCACTTCAGTGACTTCCTCGGGATTCAGGCTTTCGAGAAAGGACCGGGTGCGTTCTGCATCGAATCTCGGATCGCTGGATTCGATCACCAGAAAGAATTTATCCCGGGAGACCAGTTTGAAATCCTTGGCGTTGAAAACGGGGTGATAGGGATGCGGGAAGCCGTTGAGCCCCAACATGCCGAACACCGCAGCCAGGCCAGCGAAGAGGATGGTCAGCTCGAACTCGACGACGATGAATGCGGGCCAACTGTTGAACGGGCGTCCGCCGATGATGAGGGGGTATGAAATGACCGAGGCGTAGTATTGCAAGGCGAAGCCGGTCAGCGCGCCCAGCACGCCGCCGATGAACACCAGATACTGGATTTTGGGCTTGAAATCCAGTATTTCCGTCAGCTCTTCGATAGGAAAGGGCGAATAGGCCTCCATCTTCCTATAGCCAGCCTCGCGCGCCCTGCGAGTGGCCTCCACCACCGCCTCGGGCGTATCGAATCTGGCAATGAGGCCATAAATTGATTCACTCATAATCAATGCTCCTCGCCTTTATGGGAAAGATGATGAACCAGCTCTTTCATCTCAAACATATTGATCATTGGCAAGACCCGCAGGAAGAGGAAGATGAGAGCCACAAAGAAGCCGATCGTGCCGATGTAAAGCGACCAATCCCAGAAAGTGCCTGCATAAAAAGCCCAGGTGGAAGGCAGATACTCGCGATGCAGGCTGGTGACCACGATGATGAAGCGCTCCAGCCACATGCCGATGTTGACGCCAATGGCAATGACGAACAACAGGGGAATGTTTCGCCGCACTTTCTTGAACCACAAAAGCTGGATCATAATGCCGTTGAAGAAGATCAGCGCCCAATAATAGGGAGCGTAGGGCCCGGTCATGCGGTTGTAGATCATGAATTTCTCATAATGATTGCCGCTGTACCAGGCGAAGAACACTTCCATGATGTAGGCGTAAAAGACGATAAGCCCGGTGGCCAACATGATCTTGGCCATATTCTCGAGGTGCCGATCGGTGATGAAGTCCTCCATGTGGTAGAACTTGCGGATGGGAATGGCCAGGGTGACCACCATGGCGAAACCGGAGTAGATGGCGCCCGAGACGAAGTAGGGCGGCAGGAAGGTGGTGTGCCAGCCCGGAACCGAGCTGACGGCGAAGTCGAAGCTGACCACGCTGTGCACCGACACCACCAGGGGCGTGGCCAGAGCAGCCAGCAGCAGCGCCGCTCGGGAATACTGGGCCCAATGGCGAGCAGCGCCCCGCCATCCCAGAGCGAAGATGCCGTAGATCCGCCGCACCGTCTTGTTATCCGCCATATCCCGCAGGGTGGCGAAGTCGGGAATGAGCCCCACGTACCAGAACAGCAGCGAGATGGTCACATAGGTGCTGATGGCGAACACATCCCACAGCAGCGGACTGCGGAACTGAGGCCACAACTGGAACATGCTGGGATAAGGCAGCAGCCAGTAGGCCAGCCACGGGCGACCGGTGTGGATGATGGGGAAGAGGCCCGCGTTCGCCACTGCGAAGATGGTCATGGCCTCGGCGAAGCGGTTGATGGAATTGCGCCATTCCTGCCGGAAGAGCAAGAGGATGGCCGAAATAAGCGTGCCGGCGTGACCGATGCCAACCCACCACACAAAGTTGACGATGGCGAACCCCCAGGCGACGGTATTGTTCAAACCCCAAACGCCGACGCCTTTGGCGAACAACACGGTCAGGGAGAAAAGCATCAACATCACGATCAAAAAGGCGATGCCAAAGCCTATCAGCCATCCTTTGGGCGTGTCCTTGGTCAGGACAACGCCGCTGACTCTGTCGGTGACGGTTGCATAGGTTTGTCCCGGGCCGAGGACCGGAACTTCAGCCGGATCAGTGGATGCCGCCATAGCGTTACACCTCCTCCGAAAGTTTAGGGTTGGGGTTCTTCAGCCGGGCCAGATAGGTGGTGCGCGGCTTGACGTTCAATTCGCCCAGCAATTCGTAGTTGAGCGGGCTCGCCTTGAGTTTGGCCACCTGGCTTCCCTCGTCCACGATGTTGCCGAAGACGATGGCGTCGGCGGGGCAGGCCGCCTGACACGCGGTCTTGACCTCGCCATCCCGGATGGGACGATCTTCCTTTTTGGCGGTGATGCGAGCCGCATTGATGCGCTGCACGCAATAGGTGCATTTTTCCATGACGCCGCGAGAGCGAACAGTCACGTTGGGATTGCGCATCAGTTGCAGGGTGGGCTCGTCCACATCGACATACTGGAAGAAGTTGAAGTGGCGAACCTTGTAGGGGCAGTTGTTTTCGCAATAGCGAGTGCCGATGCAGCGGTTGTACACCATGTCGTTGAGCCCTTCGCGGCTGTGCACCGTGGCCGCAGCGGGGCAGACGACCTCGCAGGGCGCGCCTTCGCACTGCTGGCACATCACCGGCTGATACACCACATCGGGATTATCCATATCGCCGATGAAGTAGCGATCGATGCGCATCCAGTGCATCTCGCGGCTGCGCATGACCTCCATCTTGCCCACCACAGGGATGTTGTTTTCGGCCTGGCAGGCCACCACGCAGGCGTTGCAGCCAATGCAGGCGCTGAGATCCACGGTCATGCCCCAGGCGTTGCCCCGATACGAAAATTCGGGATACATGGAGATTTTTTCGTATTCGGTCTCCTCTTGCACGAACTCGGGATTCTGCTTGTATTCCTCGAGGGTGCCGCTGACCACCAGGGTGCGGCCCTCCATCAGGTGATGATCCTGGGTGCGGGCCAACTCATAAGTCTTGCCGGTATAGGTGAGGATGACGCCCGTATCCTGCCAGGGCTTGCGCGATGTGCGGATGGCGTAGGCGTTGAAGCCCACGTCCCGGCCCACGTTGCCAATGACCTTGCGCCCGTAGCCCAGATGCACGGTGATGGCATTATCGGCGTGGCCTGGCAATACCAGCACTGGCGCTTCCACCGAATGATCGAAGTAGTTGAGGACGATGAGGTCGCCGTCGTTCAGATTCAGGCGTTCGGCCTGGGCGGGAGCCATCAGCGCCGCGTTGTCCCACACCAGCTTGGTGACGCTGTTGGGAACTTCCTGCAGCCAGCCGTTGTTGGCGTAACGGCCATCCCACAGGCTGGGCGAAGGCCGGAACGCGATCTCCATTTCGTCGTTGATGGTGTTGTAAGGGCTGGCCACCGCGGCAACCGAGGCGGTGGCGGCCATCTCTTTGGCCTCCGAGCCATCCACTGAACCCTGATGCAGGGTGACCCGCCACCACTTGTCGAAATCATCGTCCCCGGCGTTTTCCTGCCAGTAGCCTTTGACGATGTCATGGGACGTGGCGTCAGGCTCGTCCAAAAGTGCGGCCAGCAGCTCGTATTCCGATTTGCTCTGGTGGAGCGGCTCGATCATGGGCTGCATGATGGTGACCGTGCCGTCGAAAGCCCGAATATCGCCCCAGGTCTCGAGATAGTGGCTGCGGGGAATGTACCACAGCGTCTCCACCGCGGTCTCGTCCAGCAAGGATCCCATGTAAACGCTGAAATCGACCTTTTTCAGTGCGTCCTTGAAGGGGATATCGACCGGGGCGCTGAAGACTGGATTGCCGCCGATGATGAACAGGGCCTTGACTGCGCCCGCGTTCATGTCCTCCACCAGTGCGGCGAAGGAGTCCATCTGCACCATGGGCTCGGCCTCCACCGGTTCGATGATGCTGACGGTGGAGCCAATGTTGCCCAGGGCCTGGTTGATGGCGTGGGCCAGGGCGTGGACGACGGGGTCCTGCTCATCGCCCGGGATGACGATGCTGGCTCCCTTGTGGGCCTGCAAGTCCTCGGCCACCGCGTCCAGCCATGCGCCGAATTTAGCGGGATCGCCGCCCGCCACATCCAGCCCCAGCTTCTGGGCCAGGGAGCGGGCAAAGGTTTCCACATCCACCGCCCGGATGGGCAGCCGATGATCGGCCATGATGCCGGTGTTGGTGAGATTGGCCTCCACCGCATAGAGCCGATTCATCTCGACCTGGTTCTCGGGCTTATCGGCCACCCGGCGGCGTTTCATGAAGTCCTTGGCGTATCGCACGCTGGCCGGCCCCGAGGTGAGGAAGTCGGCGTCCAGCGAAAGCACCACATCGGCCTTATCGAAATGATAAACCGTGTCTGCGAAGTCGCCAAAGGCCATCTGCGCCCCGGCCCGTGCGCTATCCCGGCCTGCGGGCTCGTACTGATGCCATTTGGCCGCGGGATATTTCTGCAAGAACGCCTGGATCTGGCTGGCCAGGGTGGGCGATGTGACTGTGCCGGTCAATAAGCGCACGCCCTCGCCATCGCCCCAATCCTTCTGCGCCGATCCCAGCTCCGTGACGAAATCGGACCAGGTTTTCATCAGGCCCTTACGTTCGGGCTGGCGGGTGCGATCCGGGTCGTAGAGATTGAGAATGGACGCCTGAGCGAAGACGTTGGTGGCTCCCAGGCTGGCGGGATGATTGATGTTGCCTTCAATCTTGGTGGGGCGTCCCTCGTGGGTTTCGACGATGACGCCCATGCCATAGCCCGCCATGGGGAAAGCTGAAGCGTAGAACAGCGGTTCGCCCGGAATCAGCTCTTCGGGGGCCTCCACGTAAGGCACGATTTTCTCGGGATTGGTGGCGGTGCAGGCGGTCAGCCCGGCCAGCGCCATGGATGCGCCCATGATCTTGAGGAATGTGCGCCGGGTGAGGCCCGTGGGATCATCGAGATACGCGGCCCCTGCAGGGAATTCCTGCTCCAGGAATTCACGGAATTCAGAGGTGTCGGCGATCTCGTTGAAGCTCCGCCAGTATTTCTTGCCCGTCTTCTCGGCCAGACGTTTGCGGAGTTCGGAGATGTTCAAACGTTTTTCGTCCATAGTCACCTTCTCAAGTTAGGTGAGGGGTCAGATATGACCAAAATAATGACAAAATGACAACATCTGTTCTGATTGCAATTCGGTCAGGCGTCAATCTCAACGCCATGCGTCGCTAGCGGTGGCACACCGAGCAGTCGGTTACGTTGAACTGATGGATGTCCACGTGATATTTTTCGACCAGGGCCGCTTGCAACGCTTCGCGTTCGGCCGGATCTTTGGGAAGTTCGTATTGCATATTGAATACTTCCTCCCTGGGCACGAGATGATCCTGGCGGTTGCGATGACAGTTCAGGCACCATTCCATAGAGAGCGGCTGGGCCTTGCGCGTCCATCCCATCTTATCCACCCGGCCATGGCATTCTTTGCAGGGAATGCCCTTGTTGATGTGGATGCTGTGGTTGAAGAAGGCGTAATCGGGCACGTTGTTCACCCGATTCCATGCAATGGGCTTGTTCTCGTCCATGCTCTCTTTGATGGGGGCGATGGCGGGGCTATCGGCCCACACCTGGCTGTGGCAGCCCATGCAGATATCGGTGGAGGGCACGCCCGCGAAGCCGCTGCGCTCTACATTGACATGGCAATAGCGGCAATCCAGGCCCAGCTCCCCCACATGATGCTCGTGGCTGAAGAAGACAGGCTGCTCCCGAGCGATGGTGGTGCCCCGCATGTAGGGCGAGCGCACAAAAATATAGGAGACAATTGAGCCAACCACCAGCAACAGGGTGACTCCCAGGACCATGGCTTTGGCGATAAGGTTGAGGGAAGGATGAAATATCTGTGACATATTCTGCCTCATTTACGAAGAATGAGTCGATGCGTCAGCGGCATAAGGAAAGCAATTGCAGGAAAGTGCGGCGGCGGGAAATCGGCGTGGCGTCAATCTCCAGCCCCGACCAACATCTCGGGCGTGAAGTTTTCGGGCGGCGGCGGCGAAGTGGTGCGCCATTCCAGGGTGTTGGCCTGCCAGGGATTGCCGTTCTCTTCGCCCCAGAAGGTGGCGAAAAGGAAGTAGAGAAGCGGCAATGAAAGCCCTGTCACCAACAGCAGCGCGCTGGTGGTGATGAGCTGATTGGTCATCTGCCACGCTTCGGGATAAGAAACCACCCGGATGCGCATTCCCTGCAATCCCAGCCAGAAGCCGGGAACGAAAGTCCCCAGCACGCCCAGGAAGATGATCCAGCCAGTGACCCGGGCGAACAATTCGGGATAGGCGCGGCCGGTGGCTTTGGGCCACCAATAGTGCATCCCGCCCAGAAAAGCCGTCATCACCACGCCCGCCATCAGCAGATGAAAATTAGCCCATTCGAACTGCGTATGCAGCACCGCCTGGGCCGTGATAGGCGAATAAAGAGCCAGGCTGCTGGCCAGATAGAGAGTCAGCGATGTAAGCGCCGTGAAAGCGAAGACCATGGGCGAGGTGAAAGTGGCATGGCCCTTGCGCAGCGTGGCGAGCAGGCTGAGGATGACAATCGCCAGGGGGATGGCGCTGAGGAAAGCGAC
>JALXAF010000378.1 GCA_026992375.1 Anaerolineae bacterium | reverse complement strand
CCCCTGTCTTCAGCTTGAAAGGCTGACATCCTAGTCCCCTAGACGATGGGGGCTCCTTCAACGTGGGCTATTTTATCAAAAACCGCTGCCGATGGCAAGTTGGGCATGAATCCCGGAGGCGGTATCAATTTAGTCGGTGCAACCATTGTTTGGCGCCTTGGCCCTGCCGACTCGAAGTCGGGGCTAGAGGCCCTTGGCCGCCTGTCTGCCTGCGCAGACAGATCCAGCCGGACGAAAAATGTCCCCTGCGGCGGAACGCCCTCAGACCTGAATTCATTCGGCGTTTGGAAAACGGAACAACCGACTACACTGTTACAGTGTCCATTGGTCCATCAACTTTTGTCAAAACTTAGAGCACCTCCATAATGTAAAGCTATCTCCGATAGAGTCCATTGTCGAAGTCCGTTGAAGCAGCGTCGCTTACGTCTCAGATTCCCGATTCAACCAGTCCACCAACCACGCCGCTACCCCCTGCGCATCATCGAGACCAAATTGCGGGACGGGCAGGGCCATCGGCTCATCGCTGACGAGGGCCAGCAATTCGTCGGGTTCGCACAACAATTCGTCGCTGCGCGCGGCCCGATGCACTTCGATCTTGGGATAATCGCCCCGCTTGTAGCCTTCGGTGAGGACGATGTCCATATCGCCAAGGAAACGGGCGATGGTGGCGTCCAGGTCGTCGGAGCCCGATTGCTGGATGAACACCGCAGTTTGCACGGCGCTGGCTCCCACCACCACCTCGGCTCCGGCCTGGGCCATGCGATAGGTGTCTTTGCCCGGGATATCGAAGGGGGTGGGGTGGCTGTGATGTTTGAGCACGCCCACCCGCAGATCGTGGCGGCGCAGCTCGGGAATGAGTTTCTCGATAAATGTCGTCTTGCCCGTGCCCGATTTGGCGATGATGGAAACCACGGGCGGGGTGGATGGTGATGATGGCGTAGTCATGGGTGATTGGGTATTGGGGAGTGGGTATTGGGTAGTGACTATACAGCCCACATGTCAAACATTGAAGGTTAGAGCCGCCAACAGGCGACATATCAAGACCGTAAAACGTCAAGCGTCAAACGTCACCCTGCTGTAACGATGTCATGGTTCATTGCAGGGCACAACTTTGGCGATAACAGCCTGACGTTTGACGTTTTACGCATGACGTGGGTTGGCATAAATGGCCAACGTTGCTGCGCCAGGTGTTTTCTCGCCGTGGCCTGTATAGTTACATTTGGTATTGGGGAATGGCGGATGGGGCCAATATCCAATATCAAATATCAAATATCCAACACCCCCTTACTACGTCTTGCGACCGGCAAGTGCGGGGCGGTTGGTAAGGAATCTTTTGGGCCGCGCCAGAGAGATGAAGCTTTTGGCGCTGAATCGGGGGCGGGGTTTGCGACGGCGGGAGCGGGCCTGGCGCTGGCCATACCCCCAACGCATGGCCAGCCACAATCCGGCAAAGGCCACCGAGGTCATCGCCAGCACCATCAGGTTGGCCTGGTCATACTGGCGATTTTGCACCGCGTCGTAGATGGCCATGGACATGGTTTGCGTGCGACCGGGAATGTCCCCGGCGACCATCAGGGTGGCCCCGAACTCGCCCAGCGCCCGAGCCGCGGCCAGCACCAGCCCGGCCAGGATGCCCCGCCGGGCCATAGGCAGGGTGATGTACCTCAGAAGTTGCCATTCGGATGCGCCGCTGAGCCGCGCCGCATTCTCGATCTCCGGGTCGATGTCGTAGATGGCGCTGCGCGCCGTCAGCACCATCAGCGGCAGGCCCACCGCCACCGCTGCGATGATGGCTGCGGGCCAGGTGAAGAGCAATTCCAGATGCAGGAAGCGCACCACCGGGCCATTGCGCCCCAACATCACCAGAAGATAATAGCCCAGCACGCTGGGAGGCAAAATCAGCGGCAGGGCGATGATCAATTCCAGCAGGGTTTTGCCCGCGAAATCACGCCGGGCCAGCAGAAATGCCAGCGCCAGCCCCAAAACGGCGATGATCGCCGTGGCAATCATCGTGATCTGCAGAGAAAGTCGAAGGGCATCCCAGTTCATTGTGTATCCTCGTTGGGGAGCGTGTAGCCGTACTGAGCCAAAACTTTCTGGCTGGCCGGACTGAGCAGGAGTTGGATGAATCGATGGGCGGCGTCAGGAAGTTTGGATTCTCTGACGACGGCTGCGGTTTGGTCGAGGGGGCCGTACAGAGTCTGGGGAAGACCGATCCAGCGGCCAGGCGTATTCTTTTCAATCATCGAAAGTGGAATGATGGCGACATCGACATTTCCGGCGCTGGCGTATTCGAAGCTCTGGGTGACATCTTCGCCATAAACCAGTTTCGGATTGACGGCATCCCACACGCCCGCAGCCTGCAAGGCCTCGCGCGCCGCCATCCCATACGGTGCGTGATCAGGATTGGCGATGGCAATGCGGCGAATCTCGGGCCGCTTCAAATCCTCGATGCCCGAAAGCGCCAGTTCCGGATCGGGCGACCAGAGCACGAGCTGCCCGCGGGCGATGACTGCCTTCGAATCTGGCGTCAGCATTCCCTCGGCGATCAGGTCATCGACGTAGCGGGCGTTGGCCGAGATGAAGACATCGGCGGGCGCTCCCTGCTCGACCTGATGGGCCAGTTTGCCGCTGGCGCCATAGTTGAAAATCACCGGCGCGCCCATCGCCTCCTGAATTTGCGAAGCCAGGGCCTGCAGCGGAGGGCGGAGGTTGGCCGGGGCCGAAACGACAAGCGCCTCGGGCGGGCCGCCACCGCACGCCGCCAGCAGCGCCACAGCCACCAGCAATACCAATAGTCCCATTCCTATTGAAAAAAATCCGACCCCATTCCCTCCGGCCCCGGCACGCGTAGGCGCCCCAGACTTTGTTCTGGCGATGCAAAAAGATAAGAATCGTTTATGAGACAGGTATCGTATCATTGGGCAATCCTTTCCAATTCGGCAGCGGGCTGTCCGCTGCGTCGGGAGGCCGTTGCGTTTCCACAAACGGCCCTGCGCACAAAGCTGTGCTTCTCGCTGATGCGAGATCGGCCCGCAGACCATGGCGCGTGGCTTTAGGTCATCGGGCTCGGATTGTTGGGTTTTACATTAAACTTTATCGGAAATAAGAAGGTTTGGGTTATTTCCGGTAATGTCCATTATACAGACGATTGCAATTCTAGAGAAGTTGTCTGAACGCACAGGGCAGAACGTCAGGCTATGCGTCATCATCCAGTGCGAACGCCCGCGTCAGCCGCCCCAGCAGGCGATAGAGCGAGGTTTCGGCGTTTTGGGCGAGCTGATCGCCGTAAGCGGGCAGCCAGCGTCGGATGTGCTCGCGAGTAAAGAAATCGATGGCGCCGGTGATTTCCGGAGCAGGTGCAGCGGCCCAGGTCTGCCAGAGGGCGCTCAGGCAGGCCAGCTCCACGCCGATATGATCGGGCGCATCCAGACGCTGCCAATGCTCATCCATGCGTAGCCGGGCCGGATCGAACCCGACCGAGGCGTAAAAGTCGGCCACCTGATGCGTGATGGGCCCCCGCAGTCGCCGGGCGCGTTGCGCCGATTCGTAAGGGGGCAGATAACGCCCGGATACAGGCACGAAAAAAAGGGCGTTGTAATCGGCTTTCAGAGCCGCTACGTCTTCATCGATGGGCAGAGCGACGCCAGTCAGCTCTGCGCTTTGGGCAAGAGTCCCGGCCACAGCATCGAAAGCTGCAACGAGCTCAGCATCTGGTTGATTCAGGTAAAGGCTGGCCAGGACATCGTAAATTCTCGACCTGGCCAGTGATTGTTCGACATTCATAGCGCTTCGTCAATGACGCCTTTGCTCACTGAGCAAGAAAATGTCTCACGACAAGCCGCAAAGCCGCCAAGTTTTTTTGCTTCCTTTTCTCTTTGCGACTCTGCGACTTTGCGTGAGAGCATACGAATCAAACCTTCTCGACCTTGACCGGGATGTCCTGACGGGCGTTGGAGCCCACTACAAAGTCACCCAGAGTAGAGTAGCCCTTGCGGGAGGGATCGCTGATGCCCAGGCGGTTGCTGGCCACGCCCTTGCCGCGGATGCCGCTGGCGTGCCAAACCTTGTTCCCGATCGTCTCTTGCTGTGCGCCCATGGCCCAGTGTCCGTAG
>JALXAF010000377.1 GCA_026992375.1 Anaerolineae bacterium | reverse complement strand
CCGTCGAAATTATCGATGAAGACCTGCGCCCGGTTCCCTTCGCGGAGATCGGGCCGAATGATCTGGTGGGCATCACCGCTAAGACATTGCAGATCGACCGCGCCCGCTGGCTGACGGAACGCCTGCACGCCCGCGGGGCCACCGTGGTCATCGGCGGCACGCACGCCACCCTGGCCCCCGATGATGTGCTGGGCTGGGCCGACAGCATCGCCGTGGGCGAAGCCTACCGCACCTGGCCGCAGATGATCGAGGATTTCGATCGCGGCCAGCTCAAGCCCAGTTATGTAGACGAAGAATGGGCCAATCTCGACGATCTGAAGCCCATCACCGACCGGGTGTTGCAGCAGGTGGATGAAAATCGCAACTACTGGACGCCCTACATGGAGATCACCCGGGGCTGCCCCCGCAACTGCACCTTCTGCACGGCCATCCGCGTCTCGGGCCGGGTGATGCGCCTGCGCCCGGTGGATGCGGTGGTGGAGGAGATCGAGCGTCGCAAGCTCAAGCGCTTCTTCCTCACCGACGACAACTTCGGCCTCAACTTCCGCCTGAATCCCGACTACACGGAAGAGCTGTTCAGAGCCCTGCGCAAACTGCCTCTGCACGGATGGACCGCCCAGGCCGAACAGCTCACAGCGGATCATCCTGACCTGCTGAAACTGGCCCGCGAGGCCCATCTCGACAAGCTCTTCATCGGCTTCGAGAGCGCCAATCCCAACAACCGCAAGGAGCTGGGCGGCAAGGCCAAGGGCAACCTCGAACGCTATCAGCAGGTCATCGGTCGCATCCACGACGCGGGCATCGGCGTGGTGGGGCTCTTCGTCTTCGGTTTCGATGGCGACACGCCCGAGATATTCCAGAGCACCTACGACTTCATTCGCGAAAGCGGCCTGGATGGCGTCAGCATCACCATCCTCACGCCCTATGTGGGCACGCCGCAGCGGGCGCAGTGGGTGCAGGAAAACCGCCTCATCCCTGGCATTCCCTGGTCGTTGTACGACACCAACCATGTCACCTACACCCCCAAACAAATGACGCCCGAAGAGCTGGCCAAAGGCTACGATTGGCTGGCCCGCAAGCTCTACGGCTGGCGCGGCATTGCCTGGCGCGGCGCTCGCAACCTGCTGCGCGCGCCCGTGCGCGACTGGCCCCGCAAGGCCGTGGGCAGCTTCAGCACCGATGTCGGCTACCGGTTGGAATGCTCCCACCGCGATTGGGTTCCGGGCGAAAACGGCATCGGAAAAATCGTCAAAGGCGCATCGAAGCAGGGGTATTTCCCGCTGTTTGCAATGGTTAAAGATTGATGATTAATGATTAAAGCAAAACACAGACGATTTCATCTTTAATCATTGATCTTTGATCATTGCTCCTTGATCATCACCTTTTCCTTCTCCCTCACAACTTCTGCGTTTTACAACGCTTATCGAAAGCAAACTTATGCGCGTTATTCTCGCAAGTCCCGAATCCAAAGTCTGGTCCTCTCGCAAGCACATCCCCCTGGGATTGGGCTATCTGGCCGCTGTGCTGCGCGAAGCGGGCCACGACGTCATGATATACGACGCTTCCATCGAAGATTACCCCATCGAAACCTACCTCGACCAGGCGGAAGCGGAAGGCAAACCATACAAAGTGCTGGGCATCACCGCGGCCACGCCTCTCATCGAAGACGCCTGGGAGATGGCCAAGATCGGCAAGCAGTACGATATGGTCACCATCCTGGGCGGACCGCATCTCACCATCATGCCCGCCGAAAGCCTCAGCCCCGAGCATCCTGAAGTGGATTACACCTTCAAGGGCGAGGCCGAAGAGGGCATCGTGGCCTTTGTGGATGCCATAGAACAGGGCAAACGCCCGGAGGATCAGGATATTCCGGGCCTGAACTATCGCGTGGGCGATGAGATCTACATTTCCCCGGTCTCGCCCATGATCGAAGACCTGGATGCGCTGCCCTTCCCCGCCCACGACCTGTTCAAGATCGACAAATACACCAACCTCCAGCCCCTGACCGACGGCCTGGACCCCCACGCCCGCTCCTTCACCATCCTCACCAGCCGCGGCTGCCCCTACCAGTGCAGCTTCTGCTCCAAGCCGGTCACGGGCAACACCTGGCGCGGGCGCAGCGTGGAGAACGTCATCGCCGAATGGCGCTGGGTGGTGCAGGACCTGCACGCCACCGAGATCGGCGTCACCGATGACATCTGGAATTTGAAGCTGCCCCGGGCCAAGAACCTGTGCCGGGAACTGGTGCGGCAAGACCTGAACACCGTGCCCTGGGTCACCGTCCACGGCATGAAGGTGAACCACACCGACCCCGAGCTCTTCCACCTGATGAAGGCCGCTGGTTGCAAGCGCGTCGGCTTCGGCGTGGAAAATGGCGATCCCTGGATATTGAAAAACGTCATCCGCAAGAGCCAGACTCTGGATCAGGTGCGCAATGCGTTCAAATGGGCCAAGGCCGCTGGGTTGCAGACTATGGGCTTCTTCATCTTCGGCATGCCCCGGGAGACCGAGGAAAGCATGGAGAAAACCATCCAGCTGGCGCTGGAGCTGGACCCCGATCTGGCCAACTTCATGCTGGCAGCGCCTTTCCCGGGCACTACCATGTGGGATTTGATCGAATCGGAAGGCCACGTGTTCGCCAACACCTGGCGCGATCTGGCCATCCACGACGAAAAGCCCCGCTTCACCATCTACGACGGGCAATACGATCCCGACCTTGTCATCCGCAAATGGCGGGAAGCCTATCGCCGATTCTATCTCTATCGGCCCAAGCGCGTATGGGAGAAAGTCTCCAACAAGCGATTCTGGATGGAGCTGCCCACCACGCTGGCAACCGCGAAGCGGTTCTTCATCGGCGATAAAGCGCAGAAGCCCGCCCCGACCGATATCCCCAAAACGCCCCAACCTGCGTCGTAGGTCAGTTTTACACTCCAACCGTGTCTCTCCTCACCCTCGCCCCCAAAATCCCGCTCTACTGGTCATTCCGGCGCTTCGGCTGGCCCGTGGTGCATCCCTTCTCGGTGGTGGTGTCGGTCAGCTATCGTTGCAACAGCCGCTGCCGCACCTGCGATGTGTGGCGCAAGCCCAACGATGACATGACCCTGGAGGAGTGGGACAAGGTGTTCGCCAGTCTGGGGAAATCGGTGGAGTATCTCACCTTCACCGGCGGCGAGCCCTTTCTGCGCAAGGATTTGGATGAGCTGGTCATCGCCGGGTATGAGCGCACGCGGCCGACCTACATCACCATCCCCACCAACGGCCTGCTGACCAAACGCATCATCGAGGCCACGGATCGCATGTGCACCGAGTGTGCGGGCGCGGACATCGGCATCAATCTCTCGCTGGATGGCGTGGGCGCGGAGCACGATGACATCCGCGGGATTCCGGGCAACTGGGAGCGGGCCATGGCCACCTGGCAGGGGTTGAAGGCGCTGCAAGAGAAACACGGCAACCTCATCCTCACGGTGCACACAGTCATCAGTCGGTTCAACATCCATCGCTTTCGCGAGATATACGACGGGCTGCAATTTCTGGAGCCGGACAGCTACATCACCGAGGTGGCGGAGGAGCGGGTGGAGCTGGACACCGTGGGTTGGGGCATTACGCCCATGCCCGAGGCTTACGCGCCCGTAGCCGATTTTCTCAGCGAGCAGGCCCGCAAGGCCCCGGCCAGGGGCTTCGCCCGCATCACCCAAAGTTTTCGGGCGCAGTACTACCAGATCGCCAAGCGCACCCTGTTCGAGCGGCGTCAGGTCATCGATTGCTACGCGAGCTGGGCCAGCGTGCATCTGGCCCCCAACGGCGATATCTGGAGCTGCTGCATCCGGGCCGAGCCCGTGGGCAATCTGCGGGAAGTGAATTACGATTTCGACGCCATCTGGCGTAGCCCCGAGATGGCCGCGATGCGGCGCAGCATCGCCAATCGGGAATGCGCCTGTCCCATGGCCAACGCCACCTACGCCAACATGATCTTGCATCCGCCCACCGTAACCAGCGTGGCGAAGGATTTGATTCTGCCGCGATAGGGGATTTTGCCAGGACCGAAATTTGGGCAACTCGCGGGGCAGTCATTACAATTAGTATGGAAATTTGACAACTCTTCATCATATCCATTCCC
>JALXAF010000376.1 GCA_026992375.1 Anaerolineae bacterium | reverse complement strand
TGCGATCGCTGCCGCTTTGCAGGGGCAGGTGCAGATGGGGCATGAGGCGGGGACTCTGCCACAGGGAAAAGAAATCCTCGGGCAGATCCCACGGTTCAAGAGAGGAAAGCCGCAGGCGGGGAATATCCGTATCGGTCAGGATGGCCCGCACCAGCGAGGAGAGGGTTTCATCCAGATCGGAGCCATAGCCGCCCAGATGCACGCCCGTGAGCACCGCCTCCTGATATCCGGCGGCGTGAAGCGCGTTGATCTCGTCCACGATCTCGGCGACGGGGCGGCTGCGCTCCTCGCCCCGGGCCACGGTGACGATGCAGAAAGTGCAGCGGTTGCGGCAGCCATCCTGCACCTTGACAAAGGCCCGGGTGCGACTGCCGGGATACACATACGCAGCGCCGGGCTCAGCGGCCATGCGGGGCATTCCAGGCGTGGTCATCTCGCCCGCCACCCTGGCGACCAACGCGTCCTTCTCCTGATTGCTCACCACCAGGTCCACGCCCATCAGCTCGGCCACGCGCTCCGGTTCCAGCGAAGCGTAGCAGCCGGTGACGATGAGCCGGGCGTTGGGATTCTGCCTGTGCAGCCGTTTGACGAACTGGCGGGATTTCCGCGCCGCCTCAGCAGTGACGGCGCAGGTGTTGAAGATGAGCGCGTCCGCGTCCGCCGGGAGCGCTGTCACCTGATGCCCGGCCAACTGGAACTCCCGGGCCCAGGTTGCGATCTCCGCCTCGTTCAGGCGGCAGCCGATGGATGTGAGATAAACTTTCATGGCCGCAAGTTTATCACAACAGCGGCGATTTCGGGCTACGCCCGAGGCAGCCGAACCCAGAAGGTCGCGCCCTGGCCCGAGAGTTGCTGAAATTGCTGATGACCGTAGCAGTTTAGTCGGTGCGACCACTTTTTGCGCTCTGCCCCCGCAGACTCGATGAATGTGCATCAATTAAACCGGTCATACTGGCGTTCGCCACGTCCGCCCGGCGATGAAGTCGCCGGGCTACAAAACAGCGCCGGACAAATCCGGCTAGCCCCGCAGGGGCGCTGTTTCTAGCCGGGGGACTTTATCCCCCGGCGCTGGCTGAGGGCGCTTCGCGCCCGCCGCCTGTGACCAGATTATCTTGTTAATGTCCATCATCCGGCGTTTGGCAAACGGAATGACCGACTAAATTGATACAGTGTCTGCTGAAATTGCCGGTTTGCCATTTACTGAATCTTATTGCATAATCGGAAATGACTTCGAGGTCGGACACACTCAAAGCGACGCTGGCGAATTTTTTACGCACCACGAAAACACCCCATGAAACAAAACAGAATCTGGCAACACATCAAATTTCCGTCCCTGGCGGTATTGGCCGTAGCGATAGGGGTAGTAATAGGGGTAGGCTTCGCTTACGCCCGGCACCAGCACAGCGATATTGCAGCGCTTACGCCCACGCCCACAAAACCCTGGCCCACGGTTCCCTCGACCCGCACGCCGACGCCGCACTTCACGCCAACATCAACCGTTGCGCCTTCCAGCACGCCGCGGCCCACCGCCACATCCACCCCTACGCCATCTCCCACACACACTCCGACGCCATCTCCCACCCCCACGCCTACGCCCAGGGTAAAAATCGTCGATATCCAGAACATAGGGCGTCTGGAAACAGTCGAATATGTGATGCAAACCATCATCGACATCGATAAATCGCCGGAAAACACCTGGCAGCGCGTCATCGGCATCTTTGGCACAGACAAGATTTTGCTCATCGCCAGTGGGGAAGTTGTCGCGGGCGTGGATCTCGGCAAAATCAAACCGACAGACATTCGCATCAGCAAAAACAGCATCTTTTTAAAAATTCCCCCGGCAGAGATATTTCACACCAGAATCAATAATCAGGAAACCCGCGTCTATCTACGTGAAAAGGGCCTACTTTATCCCTACGACAAGGATTTGGAAACCATCGCCCGGCAGCAAGCGGAAGAGAATCTGACCGACTGGGCGCTGCAGCACGACATTCTGGAGAAAGCTCGGGTCAATGCTATTGCAGAACTTCAGAGATTCCTCCAGTCTCTGGGATTTACCCACATCACCATCAATACTAGAGCTCAGTAGCGAGCCGAGGAGTTCTTGATTATGTCCGATTCTCCATCTGATCAGCCGCTTTCGATATTCGAACCTGCTTCCCCGCAGCAATCCGCTCCGCAACCATCCACACGAAGTTGGGGTTGTGGAGCCTTTTTGGGGCTTGCCGTTCTGGTGCTGGCCATCGCCGTGGCTACATATTTTTTGGCTCCCCGACTATTTCCCCGCACCTTCGGTCCTAACGCCGTCGTTCCCACCCCCACCCCCATTGTTGTGACCATCGAAAGCATTACGCCTCTGGGCGAGCTCGCCACAGTGCAATACAAAAGCATTGCCGAGATATCCAACGAACGGATACCCGATGACTTGCGTAAACATCTGGGCGCGAAAGAAAAGATCGTCATGCTCGTCTATGGGGATGTAAAGGCTGGCTTCGACCTCAGCAAGATGGACGAAGACAGTTTGCAGGCCGATGGTAAACGCGTGCGGCTTGTGCTCCCCCCGCCCGAAATCCTCTCGGCGTCCGTCGATTATGATCGCACACACGTCGTCTCTTACGACCGCACATTCTTCCTGGGCAATGATCCCGAACTGGAGCAAGCCACCCTGGGCATGGGCAAAGAGGCTATCATTCAATCAGCCCTGGAGGGTAACATTCTGGAATGGGCGCGAGAATATGGACAGATCTTCTTCGAGAATCATCTTCGATCTTTAGGATTCGACGAAGTTCGAGTTATCGTTCAGTAACAGGCAGCCGAACCCAGAAGGTCGCGCCCTGGCCCGGCGGCGAATGCACGCCCACGTCGCCGCCATGAGCCCGGACGATCTCCTGCACGATGGCCAGCCCTAGGCCCGAGCTTCCCCGCCGCCGCGCTTTCTCCGCCTGATAAAACCGATCGAAGACATGGGGCAGGTCTTCGACCGCGATGCCGGGCCCGGTGTCACTGACGGTCACCTCCACCATGCCCGGAGCATCGGCAGCGCGGGCCGCCCGGCAGACGATAGCGCCGCCTTCGGGCGTGTGGCGCAACGCGTTATCCAGCAGATTGGCGAAGACCTGCCCCAGCCGGTCTCCATCGCCCAGAATCCAGAGATCGGGCGCAGCGTCGATGGAAAGCGCAATCTCCCTGGCCGCTGCCGCGGGCTGAAAACGCGCCGCCGTCCGCGCCAACAGCGCACCCAAATCCACGCGCTCCCGCCGCATCTGCACCCGCCCGGCCTCCAGCCCGGCCAGATCCAACAACTGATCCACCAGGCGATTCATGCGCAACGCTTCTTCGTGGATAACGCCGGCGGCCCGCTGAACACCTTGGGGATCAGCGGCGACGCCCTCCACCAACGCCTGAGAAAAACCCTGGATCGCGGTGAGGGGCGTTTTGAGATCGTGGGAGACATTGGCGATGAACTCGCGCTGGGACTGACGCGACGCCCGCACCTCGGTGGCCATGTTGTTGAACTGCCGGGCCACATGCTCCACCTCGGTCGGGCCAGAAACTTGCAACTGAAAATCCAGATTGCCGCTGGCGATCTCATCCGCGGCGCTGGCGATTTGGGTCAGAGGCCGGGTGATCCAGCGACTGATGAGCCACGAAAACGCCAGTCCGGCCAAGATCGCCACAATGCCCGCCCACAACAGGGGTCGGGCCATCTCCTCACGCAGGGCAAACAGACGGCGCGGCGCGATCTGCACCACCAGGATAGGGGCGCCATCCTTGATGTTGGGAATGACCGAAAGCGCGTAAAAAAACCTCCGGCCATCGGAGGCGCGAAAAACGCCCGAAACTGGTCTTTCGCCCAAAGGTCTTGTCTGCTCGGGCGGACGTCGCGGAAAGCGTTGTCCCACCAGCGCGCCGTTAGCGGTGTCCCCGATTACGCGTCCTCGCTGCACCAGCAACATGCGCGACCGGCGTTGTGAAAATTCATCCGCCACCTGTTGGGCGATCTCCTCGGGCGGGACCCCCTGACGCAGTAGAACGCGCACCAGGCGGGTGGTCAGCGGCAGGGATTCGCTCAAACGGGCGCGAACAAACCGCTCCTGGGTTCCCCGCCAGATCACCCCCAGCGT
>JALXAF010000375.1 GCA_026992375.1 Anaerolineae bacterium | reverse complement strand
GGCGCCACCATCAATCGCATGTGCGGCTCCAGCCAACAGGCGGTGCATTTCGCGGCCCAGGCCATCATGGTTGGCGATATGGACATCGTGGTGGCGGGCGGCGTCGAGCACATGACGCGTGTGCCTATGGCTTCCGATTATCCCCAGACCTGGCCCGAAGATTTCCCTTACGATCTGGTGCCGCAGGGCATTTCGGCTGAGCTCATCGCCGAAAAATGGGACATCAACCGTATGCAGTTGGATGAACTGGGCTACGCCAGTCACATGAAGGCGGCTCAGGCCACGCGGGCGGGCTTGTTCAAGGATGAAATCATCCCTGTTTCGGTCCCCGACGGGGGTGCGGGCTCGCGCGTCGTCACCATCGATGAGGGCATTCGGTTCGATACGAGTCTGGAGAAGATGCTGGCGCTGCGACCTGCATTCAAGGAGGATGGCGTGGTCACCGCGGGCAACAGCAGCCAGATCAGCGATGGCGCGGCCGCGCTGGTGGTGATGTCGGAAGACGCGATGAAACGGTATCGGTTAGAGCCCATGGCCCGGATTGTGACCCGGGTTGTGGTGGGCGATGATCCCATCCTGATGCTCACCGGCGTCATTCCTGCCACGCGCGAGGCGCTGAAACGAGCGGGCCTCAGATTGAACGATATCGACATTTTCGAGGTGAATGAGGCTTTCGCTTCGGTGGTGTTGGCCTGGATGACTGAAATCCAGCCCGATTCCGAAAAGGTGAATCCGCGCGGGGGGGCTATCGCCCTGGGACATCCCCTGGGAGCCAGCGGCGCTCGCATTATGACGACCCTGGTGCACGAACTGCGACAGACGGGCGGGCGGTATGGCCTGCAGGTGATGTGCATTGGGCATGGCATGGCCACCGCCACCATCATCGAGGCGCTGTAAATCCGCTGTTCGAGAGACGCCTTCTGGGGAGCCCGCCCTGCCGCAGACGTCAATCACTGCACCGTGACATACGGGCGCAGCTTCTCGAGTTTGGCTTCGCCAATCCCCTTCACATTCAGCAGATCATCCACCGTGCTGTATGGGCGTCCCTCGATGATGCGCTGGGCCATGGCAGGCCCGATGCCGGGCAGACTCTCCAATTCCTCCTGACTGGCAGTGTTGAGATCCACCGGGCCAACGGGAGCGTTATCCTTCTTCTCCCCGCCTGCATCCGTCGTTCCGGTGCGGGCGATGGGCGGCGGCGGGACCGCTCCCTCGTCTTGCGTGGGCACGTAGATTTGCTCGCCATCGTTCAGGGGATGAGCCAGATTGATAGCGACGAGGTCTGCATCATCGGTCTCGCCCCCGGCTCGCTCGATGGCGTCCACCACCAGGCTGTCGGGCGGCAGCCGATAAACGCCCGGATCATGCACCGCGCCGCTCACATAAACTCGGAGCGGTGCGGGCGTGGCTTTTGCGATGGGCGTGGCGGGCTCGGGGCATGTCGCCTCGACCGCGGGCGTCACGGGCGGGATGATCTCGATGGGCTGGGCCTGGGGATGACGCAGATTCAGCAATGCGTAGGCCACGAAAAGCGCGATCCAGAAAAACGATGTGGCGATGATTGCGGGCAGATTCTGGCGCAGATCAAACATGCTCCTTCCCCATTTCGGCGGCTTCTGACGACGCGTCTGACGCCAGAGACATCATTGTGGATAACGCCATCTCGAAATCCTCGAGCGTTGCAATTGTGGTCATAACAGTGCTGACGACGAGAAATTCCCGCTGCACCGCATAGGTGCGATGCGCCCCGCCCACAACCCGCTCCTCCGGCTTGCCTTCCCGAACGGTGCGTCGCAACAGTAGCCTGCCGCCTCTATCCGCCACCAGTTGCAGCCTATCGCCGCCATCGTCGTGATAAGCCGTTAGCGTCTCGCGCAACGAACATGCCCATCCCTTCGACGTCAATGCGGGGATCAGTTCGATCAGAGGAAAGTCGGCCACGCGTTGAACAGTCATCAGCGCCTCTATGAAAAATAAAATGCAGTCGCTGTGGAAAGTTTCCCGGCTTCGATTATAAAATAGTCGCTGTGCGTTGGCAACTGGCGCTGCAGGCGAACAGGCGATTTCTGAAAGAAGCTTGCATGTGCAGCGGCTCGCAGATACCGATGAAAATGGCTCGCGGCCAGGACGGTGCGGGAAGCCGACTTCGTCAAACGCCATGCGTCATCTCCTGACGTTTGACGCTCGTTGCAGCCTCGCCCCACGTGGGATTTACCAACCTTTCAGCAACCAGCGATCATTCTATTTTTGTAGCAAATCGAAGAAAATCTTGGGACGTCGGCGCTCGAGATGTTGTTCGGCGGCCAACGCCAGCCGGAAGAGCATGACTTCGTCCCAATGGCGGGCGACGGCCTGCATGGCGATGGGCAGGCCCGCATCGGAATATCCCACCGGAAAGGTGATGGCGGGATGCCCTGTCATGTTGGCGAAAGGCGCATAGCGCATGATTTCGGTAAGGGTGGTGAGATCCGAATCGCCATCGGGCAGAGTATCTTCGGGGATGGGCGGCGCTGTCAGGCCCGCGGCCGGCGTAACGATGATATCCACCTTCTCGAAGGCCCGCCTGAAATGCGCCATGATGCGGGTACGCACGCGCTGGGCCAGAACGAAGTCGCGGGCGTTGAAGGACCGGGCCAGAGCCAGGCTGATGCGCACATCCATGCCCATTTCTTTGTGATGCGCGTTGTAATAATGCTCCAGCGCCTGATTCATCTCGGTTGTGATGGTGATGACATGCGCTACCCGGGCCGCTTCCAGGTCGGGAATAACAATCTCTTCGACGCGGGCGCCCGCATCCTGGAAATGATTCAGCATTTGCTCGTTGCCTTGCACCATCTCGGGCGTGGCATGGCGGAACCACGGCCAGAAGACGCCGATAGTGAGATCGCTGAGATCGGTCTTGCGCCAACCCGCCAGCGTGGGGGGCGGTTGCTGAACGCTGAGACGATCCCGCGGGTCTGGCCCGGCGATGGCCGCGTAGGCCAGCGCCAGATCGCCCGCGGTGGCGGCCAACGGCCCGACATGTGCCACGCTGAAATCCAGTCCGAAGGAGCCTGACTCGGGCACGCGGCCATAAGTGGGTTTTAGGCCCAATACGCCGCAAAAGGCCGCGGGCAAGCGCACCGAACCGCCGCCATCCGCGCCCAAAGCGACGGGCGCAAAGCCCGCGGCCACCGCAGCCGCCGAGCCACTGGAACTACCGCCCGTGTAATGGCCGGGATGGTAGGGATTGCGGGGCGTGCCGAAGTGAGGATTGAAGCCCGTGACGCCGATGCCGATCTCGTGCATGTTGGTCTTGCCGATGAGCAGCGCCCCAGCGGCCCGCATCCTCGCCACGGCAATGGCGTCTGCCGGGACGGGGTGTTTACCCAGGAAGACGGTTCCCATGTGGGTGGGATAAGGCGTCATGTCCAATTCGTCCTTGATGGCCACGGGGACGCCATCGAGGAGGCTGAGGGGCCGCCCCTCGCGCCAGCGTTGCGAAGACGCTCGGGCCTGCCGCATCACATCCCCCTCATCTTGCTCGATGAAGGCTCGCAATCGCGGATTGTTCTCTTCGCTGGCAGCCACCGCCGCCAACACGCGCTCCGCTACATCCACAGGCTCGATTTCGCCCGCGCGATACGCCTGCGCGAAATCGAGAGCCGTGGGAAATCGGAAGCCGTTGGAGAGCGAAGCCTGAACGGGCCATTGCGACCGTGGCATGGTGTAGGATTGCTGCGCGGGCGGCGCGACTGGAACCAGGGGCTCGAAAGTGGGCCACGCATCGAACTTCTGCTGACGCAGGCTGATGACGCCCACTTGCCTTAACAAATTGCCCAAAAGGACGCTCCGGGTTGGGCCATCCAGCAGCGAGACGAATAGCTTGAGCTTCGCGCCTGCGAGATAAGGCATTTGAACGGATTTCAGATCATAGATTTCGTCGGGCTCTTGTTGGGGCATGATGATGTTTTATCGTGCAACTAATGGTTCAAAAAGGCGACTGCTAAGGTAGTTGGCCCAAATCGTTCTCTTTTGCCACGAAGACACGAAGCCATTCAAAAAAGATTTTGGGCGAAAGCGATCTTAGCAGTTACAAGATTCTAGGCATCGTCCGAGACCGCGCTTAGAAGATATGTACCCTGCGAGGCAGGTCG
>JALXAF010000374.1 GCA_026992375.1 Anaerolineae bacterium | reverse complement strand
CAACATGGACGGGCTCATCTACTATCCCATGCCCTCCGCCGAGGTGCTGGATCGGGAGCACTTCGAGTGGTGGCACTCGGCCAACATCTAAATCCCGCCCATCGCAATCGCACACCATCAGGCCCCCACATCGTCGGGGGTCTTTTTTTGAAAACAGGACGCGGACGAACGCGGATACGTCATTTCGAGGAAGCGCAGCGACCGAAAGGTGCGACGCACTTGAGCCTGCGGTAAGTGCGTCGCACCTGGGAGATTCCTCCTTCCCGCGGTCGTCGGAATGACGTAACAAGGGATTTTCATTTGCTATCGGCGCGCGGCCGAAGGGAGGTCAAGTCGCAAAGAAAATAAAGAAGCAAAGGATTCTCCGCGTCTTTGCGCCTTCGCGTGAGATAAAGTTTTTCCAGTAGGTCACTACTTTCGGGCGAACGCCCACATCATAAACCCGCGTCCTTTGCCCGGGCGACGCGCCACGCGAAAATCGGTCAGGCCCGCCCGGTCGATCAGCCCGGCCAACTCCTCCACGGTGTAAGCATGGGTGAGGGGGCTGATGAAGAGATGCTCGACGATCTCGAAAGGCCGCTTCATCCAGTGCCGCCCGTTCACATCGGCCAGGATGAAGAAGCCGCCCGGTTTCAACACTCGGGCCGCCTCTTGCACCACCCGCTGCGGCTGCGGCAGACAATGAAAGGTCATCACGACGAAGACCGCATCCATACAGCCGCCAGCCAGGGGCAGATCGGTGGCCGAGGCCTGGATAAAGATAGGGGGACGCGGGCCGGGCTCCAGCCGCTCCGGCTTGAGGCATTCCGTGGTGACGTCTACGCTGAAGACCTGGGCGTCCGGCAGGCTGCGGCTGAGGTAGGCCGCGCCATAGCCCTGCCCCGCGCCGATCTCCAGCACCCGAGCGTTTTCGGGCAGGGCGATGCGCTCCAGCGCGAATTCATAGGCCCGGGATGAGCGGGCCATGGGCAATCGGGCGAAAAATCGTTTGAAAAGGGAAGGCATGGGGCAGTGTTCAGTGTTCAGTAAGTCAGTGTTCAGTGAGGGGGCGAAGCTCTGACGGCCCGGGTGGGAAAGGGAACAAATTTCTGAACGTGTACGAAGTCAGTGTTCGGTGCTCGACTTGGGAGGAGCGTCGTCGCCGGGATCGGGGTCTTCAAGAAGCTGGCGAGCCAGATCCGCGAGATAGGCCCGCTGGGTGCGCTGGCGATACATGGTGGGCGCTCGGCACACATAGCACAGGGTCTGCTCATCGCCCGGACGGCGGCTGGTGAGGGTTCCACAGCGTTCGCAGGGTTCGAGATACCCGGCCATGAGCAGATCGCGGTCCGGCTTCAGCAAATCGCCCAGCGCAACGACCGGCTCCACCGTCACCGCATCCTCCGGGCAGACCGCGACGCAGATGTTGCAATCCAGGCACAACGCGGGATGAAAGGTGAGATTGAAGACCACGCCGTCATCCACCTCGCCCCACAGATAGTTGAGCGCGCCGGTGGGACAAAATCGGGCGCAGAGCTGACACCCCGAGCAGGTCGCGACATCCACCCGCGCCGCGGCCCAGGGCAGCGCCCCGGCGTCCAGCGCAAAACCGGGGTCGGGCGTCGCCTCCTGCGTCAACTCGGCCAGATGCTCGTTCAATCGTAACAAAGAAGGCGGCGTCTGATAAGGCAGGCGCTGATCCACGGGCGCTCCGGGCGAGAAAAGGGGTCGGGGAGCCCGCTCCGCCACTTCGGACACCCGCTGCCGGGTGAGTTTGCCCAGGCTGCGGAAGAATCCCCGGCGACTGATTGCGGGCGCAGCGCCATCCAGCACCCCCACCTCCTGCTCGGGGGCGTCGGCCCGCCCGGTGGCGAGATGAATGGCGGGAGGATGCCCGAACGCAGCCAGCAACTGGTTGGCTGCTTCAGCGATGGCTGCGATGTCTTCGTGCAGCGCCCCGATGGGACAGGCCGCGCAGGCGTCATCGGCCAGCCACACCTCCCGCGCGCCGTCTTGGCTCAGATCGAGAAGCTGCTCGGGCGAGAACGCCGCCAGGCAGCGCTGGTGGCGAATGGCGTAGCCCACCGGCGCGGCGCTGCGGTCGGGCGCAGGATGCTGCGGGCAGACCAGCGCCATGCCCTCCGCGGGCGGCAGCTCGTCCCGCAGATTGACCAGCCGGGTCTCGGGATGCCCGTCCTGGGAGAAAGCGTCGGTGGGGCAGACGCGAATGCAGACGCCGCATCCCACGCAACGCTCGTCATCCAGCAAGGGCAGGGGCTGGGCCCCGGCCGTCAGGCTGAGCGCGTCGACCGGGCAATGATCCACGCACAGAGAACATCCCGCCTGGCGATGGCGGGCGTTGAGGCAGCGATCGGCATGAACGGCGGGCGGGCTGAGATGAAAGGTCAATTCAGAGCTGGTCATAAGCGACTCATCAATGGAATTCCGGCTCACTGGGCAAGAAAATGTCTCACGCAAAGACGCAGAGCCGCAAAGAAAAAAAGAGGCAAAGAAAAAACTTGGCGTCTTGGCGACTTTGCGTGAGATCAGCTTTTTGGGTTCCGGCTTGTCCGGGTTAGGGGAAGTATAACCGCGACGCTCTGACTCCCCAAGCGCGCCCGTAACCACGCCTGCCCATCTCGCGCCGATTTTGACGAGAGCGCCGGGCTGTACTATGATCGAAGCATAATCGAAAATCATTCCCTCGATGGAGAAGGAACCATGAAACGATTGCTTTCGGGCAACGAAGCGGTTGCCCATGGCGCATGGGAGGCCGGCGTCAGCGTGGCCGCAGGCTATCCGGGCACTCCCAGCACCGAGATATTGGAGACGCTCGCCCGCTTTCCGCACGTGTATGCGGAGTGGGCGCCCAATGAGAAGGTGGCGCTGGATGTGGCTATCGGTGCGGCGTATGCGGGGCGGCGGGCGCTGGCAACGATGAAGCACGTAGGGGTGAACGTGGCTGCAGATGCGTTTATGTACGCGGCCATGACCGGGGCGGAGGCGGGCCTGGTCATCGTTTCTGCGGATGATCCTTCGATGCACTCCTCGCAGAATGAGCAGGACAACCGCCAGTTTGCCAAATTCGCGCGCATCCCCTGCCTGGAGCCCGCAGACAGCCAGGACGCCAAAGACCTGACCATCGCTGCGTTCGACCTGAGCGAGCAGTTCGATACGCCGGTGATGCTGCGCATGACCACCCGCATCTGTCACACCAGCACGCCCGTGGAGGTGGACGCCCGCCGTCAGGAGCATCCGCCCCTCATCGACAAATATCCGCGCAATCCCGCCAAATATGTGATGGTTCCGGCCAACGCGCGCAAGCGCCATCCCATCATCGAGCACCGACTGGAGGAGCTGGCCGCGTTCGCAGAAAGCTTCGCTTTCAATCGGGTGGAGATGCGGGATCGGGCGCTGGGGATCATCACCGGCGGGGTGGCGTATCAGTACGCCCGGGAGGTCTTCCCCGACGCGTCCATTCTCAAGCTGGGGATGACCTACCCCCTGCCGCAAAAACTCATCCGGGATTTCGCGGGCCGGGTGGATCGGCTCATCGTGCTGGAGGAGCTGGACCCCTTCATCGAGGATCAGGTGCGGCTGATGGGCGCGCCTCTCTGGCCCGAGCAAATCGCGTATCCCCACACCAAATCGATCTTCCCCATCACCGGCGAGCTGAACCCGGCCATCGTGCGGGCCAGCGCCCAGGCGGCGGGGCTGCTGCCAGACGCGGGGGATGCAGAAGTGGCCGGAGCCAGCGCGACCGCGGCATCCCCCCAGCCCCTGCCCGCGGGCCAGAAGATCCGCGGCAATGGCGATCTCGACCTGCCCGCCCGACCGCCGGTGCTCTGCCCAGGCTGCCCTCACCGGGGGGTGTTCTACATCCTGCACAAGCTCAAAGTCCCGGTCAACGGTGACATCGGCTGCTACACCCTGGGCGTGGTCCCGCCCCTGAGCGCCATCCACACCACCGGCTGCATGGGCGCGAGCATCGGCGTGGCCCACGGCGCGGCCGTGGCGGGCGACAAGGAGCGTCACGTGGCCGTCATCGGCGATTCCACCTTCTTCCACACCGGCATCCCGGCGCTGCTCAACGTGGCCTACAACCGCAGCAACGTCATCACAATCATCCTGGATAACCGCACCACGGCCATGACCGGG
>JALXAF010000373.1 GCA_026992375.1 Anaerolineae bacterium | reverse complement strand
ACGTGTATCATGGTTTGTACAGCGGTTGACATGGTTTGCTCCTTATGAGTGTCTCCGGAAGTGGCTCTCATAAGGATGTACCATTCAGCCGCTTTTGTCACGTTCGCATTTAGCGGAAACTAAAGAAAAATGAAAAGTAAAAAAATGAAGAGCGCTGTATCGCAAATTTCCCCCGAGTATTTGAATCAACTGGATGCGCTGTTGTCGCCACAAGCGACGTTGCGCGGGACCAAGCGCGCGCCCCAGGCCCGGACTGCGGCATTTCTGGATGAAAGCCGACAGGCTGGCGCAGCGTTGGCGGCTGCGTTGGGCCAGGCGCAAACCGCGGACGACCGCAGTCGAGCCGAGGTGCAATTGCTGGCCGCGGCCGCGGCGGATCTGGCGGTGGCCGATGCGCTGACGTCCGGGCCAGAGACCGCCTTTCGGGGCCAGGAGGACGCGAGTGCGCTCATCCGCACTGCGCTCATCGATCCCGACGCGCTCCTGCGGCCCACCATCCGCCGAGCCCACTACCGCGGCGCGGACAAAGACCTGCTGGCCGCCATCTACCAGACCCTGAACAGCATTCAGGAAAACGCCATCGAGACCACTGCCGACACTATCACCGCCGCACTGACCATGAATATGGCCGTCCTGCGAGACGCGGCCAGACTGGCGGGCCTGGACGTGAAGCAGGCGCTGGAGGATTTGGGGGCGGAGGAGGCCGTGATTTTCGTTATTGAAGCGTGGCAAAAGATGGGTGCGCTCATCGGCGAAGACAACGTCGAGAAGATCCAGGACTCGGTGGGCGAAGCCATCGAAAAGCTACGGGAGAAGACCGCGGTGGCCAGCTACGTGGAACGATTTCTCGACATTGAAAACATTTACAAGGAAGGTCGCGCGCTGGTGCAGCATTACGATGGCCCGGACAAAGACCTGGCCCGGCTGACGCCGCAAATCCTGGCGCTGGAGGGCAGTTTCGCCGGACGCAACAAGCTGGTGGCTGCGCTCGTTCGGTTGCTTTCTCTGGCCAAGCTGGCCAAAGTCTTGCGCACGCCGCCCTGGGGCCCGCTCATTGTGGCCTCGGCCTATCTGCTTCTCATCGGGTATGAGCTTTACAGCGCCCACGATCACGTGGACTCCGACCGCTATCCTTTCTTCGATCGGGTCGCGGGCGTGCGTACGCTGCTGGTGGATGCGTTGGTTGAGAATTAGTTTTGGCCCCGGTCGTGCGGCGTTTCTTTTGGCAAATTTCGTCAAACATCAAATCGATTTTTTACTCACCGGAGAAACCTATGGATCCTGTTGCATTTCACATCGGCTCGTACCCGGTCTACTGGTACGGCATCATCATCACCACCGGCGCGGTGCTGGGCGCGTGGCTGGCCTCGTGGATGGCCAAACAGCGCGGCGAGGACCCGGATCACATCTGGAACATGCTCATCATCGTCCTCATCCTGGGCATCATCGGCGCCCGACTCTATCACGTCTTCTCCCGGCCCGCGGTGGGCATCGGCTGGGATTACTACAAAGAGCACCCCATGGATATCTTCATCCCCCGCAACGGCGGCTTTGCGGGCCTGGGCATCTATGGCGGTTTCATCGGCGGCCTCATCGGCGTGCTGGGCTACACCTGGTGGAAGAAGCTGAATTTCTTCGAATGGGCTGATTTCGCAGCGCCAGGCGTGCTGTTGGCTCAAGCCATCGGGCGCTGGGGCAACTTTATGAACCAGGAGCTCTTTGGCCCGCCCACGACCCTGCCCTGGGGCATCAAGATCGATTGCGCCCATCGCCAGTTTTACGAGCAATACAATTGCGGCATGCTGGGCCCCGACACCCGTTTCCATCCCACCTTTCTCTATGAATCCATCTGGAATTTCATTGGCGTGGGATTGATTGTGTTCGTGTTCAAGAAGTTCGGCGACAAGCTGCGCTCGGGCGATCTGCTGTTCTTTTATCTCATCTACTACCCGGCGGGCCGCATCTGGGTGGAATACTTCTTCCGCCCCGACGCCTGGAAGGTGGGCGGACTTCCCACCGCTGTGATCATTTCTCTCATCGCCATCGCCGCGGGCGTGCTGGGCCTGGTCTACAATCATTTCATCCGCAAGCCGCCCGCGCCGGCCCCTGCGTCTTCCCGCAGCGAAAAACGCTCCAAACCCCGCAAGTCCAAAAAATCCCGTTGATCCCACGTCACACCCACATCACACACATCGAACTAGGTGCTACGAATGAGGAAACGCTTCTCTCTGCTATTCATCCTTGCCATTTTGGCGCTGATTCTGGCTGCGTGCGGCGGCGCATCCGCTCCCGCCGACGCACCGGCCAAACAGGTCGATCTCAGCTCGCTGCCCGTTGATCTCACCGTGCAGCAGGTGAATGAAATCCGCAACAACCCCGATGTCGTGCTCATCGACGTGCGGGAGCCTTCGGAATACAACGCCGGGCATATCCCGGGCGTCAAGCTGATTCCGCTGGGAACGCTCCCGGGCCGCGTCAACGAAATCCCCAAAGACAAGTTCGTGGTGATGACCTGTCGCTCGGGTAATCGCAGCGGCCAGGCCACCAAATTCCTGCGAGATCAAGGCTTCGACAATGTGCACAACATGACGGGCGGCATCAAAGCCTGGCAGCAGGCGGGATTTCCTGTAGAAAAATGATGGCGGGCGGGCGGTTGCCGTCATCTTTGTGCGATGTAACCTCTTTTCCCGCATTTCGCATCTAACAACCAGTTGGTTCGCCCTCCTCGCGAGGGATAGCCTCCTAAATGCTTTGGGGTGTGCGGCCCGGATGTCTTTATGACGCCGGGCCGCTGTTTTGTGACAATTTGTTATAGTTTTCGTAACAACGGGAGGGGACATTACAGAAGCGCGGGGCAGATGGGATTATGGTGGGACTGACGCGTTCTTTGACTTTCCATTCTTCACTCACCAAGAGGTGTATCATGCAAAAGACCTTGACCATTCCCACCATCACCTGCAACCACTGCCTCATGTCCATCAAGCGCGAACTCGGCTTCGTGGATGGCGTCGATTACATCGATGGCGACGTCAGCGCCAAAACCGTGCTCGTTACCTACACAGATGACGCGGCGCTGGATCAGGCCCGCGCCATGCTGGCCGAAGCGGGCTACGCACCCACCAATTGAACCAACACCCGCCGCTGGCGAGCCTGCGCCGATACCGATGAAAATGCCTCGCGACCACTTGGACGCGGGAAGCCAATCCCGTGATGCGTGACGATCTTACGTATTACGCATTACGTATCACGCCCGTTGCAGACTCGCCCAGCGTGGGCGTTGCGAACCTTCAGCAACCACCGATCACTCTATTTCCCAAGCAGTCACCATGAGCGGCTGCTCACCACATAACGAACGAAAATGGAACGCAGAAACCTCTGATGCACACAGATTTTCGCAGATTGTTTTGATTTTATCTGTTTTTATCTGCGTAGATCAGCTTTTTCTTCGTCATCTGCGTTCTATTTACGGAATAGACTCTATGACAACAGCCCCAACTCCCTCATCACCCGAAACGAAAACCCAGGTCGTGCTGCCCATCACGGGCATGACCTGCGCCAATTGCTCCACCACCATCGAGCGGAATCTGAAACGCCTGCCGGGCGTGGAGAAGGCGTCGGTGAATCTGGCCACCGAGCGCGCTCATGTTATCTACGATCCCAGCCTCCTCACACCCGACGACATCACCGGCCTGGTGGAGGAGCTGGGCTATGGCGTCGCCACAACCAGGGCGGAGCTGCCCATCGAGGGCATGACCTGCGCCAACTGTGTCCTCACCATCGAACGAAATCTGAAACGGCTGCCGGGCATGGAGGATGTGGCGGTGAATCTGGCCACCGAAAAGGCCAGCATCGTCTACAATCCCGCCATGCTCGATATCTCCGAGGTGAAGGACCTGGTGGAAGACCTGGGCTATCACGTCATCGAGACCGAAGGACTGGATGAAGATGCCGGGGTGGACGCGGAGCGTCAGGCCCGGGAAGCCGAGATGGCCCGCCAGCGCAGGCTCCTCATCACCGGCGTCGCCTTCACCCTGCCCCTGTTCCTGCTTTCGATGGGCCGGGATTTCGGGCTGCTGGGCCCGTGGGCGGCCGCGCCCTGGGTCAACTGGCTGATGTTCGCCCTGGCTACGCCCGTGCAGTTTTACGT
>JALXAF010000372.1 GCA_026992375.1 Anaerolineae bacterium | reverse complement strand
CGCTCCCATGCCGGATGATGAGCCGATCCACCACGGCCTCGATGGTATGATTCTTGTAGCGATCCAGCTCGATTTCGTCGTTCACATCCAGCACCTCGCCATTCACCCGCACCCGCACAAAGCCCGACTTGCGAATCTGCTCGAAGACCTGCTTGTGCTCGCCCTTGCGGTCTTTGATCAGGGGCGCGAGGATGAGCAGGCGGCTGCCCTCGGGGTATTCGGCGATGGCGTCCACGATCTGCTCCACCGTCTGGCGGGTGATGGGGCGGCCGCACTGGGGGCAGTGGGGCTGGCCCACCCGGGCGAAGAGCAGGCGCAGGTAGTCGTAGACCTCGGTGACGGTGCCCACGGTGGAGCGGGGGTTGCGGCTGGTTCCTTTCTGATCGATGGAAATGGCCGGGGAAAGCCCTTCGATCTGATCCACATCGGGCTTTTCCATCAGGCCCAGGAACTGGCGGGCGTAGGCGGAGAGGGATTCCACATAGCGTCGCTGGCCCTCCGCGTAGATGGTGTCGAAGGCCAACGACGACTTGCCCGAGCCCGACAGGCCGGTGATGACCACCAGCTTCTCGCGCGGGATTTCCACGTCGATGTTTTTCAGGTTGTGCTCGCGGGCGCCGCGAATGATGAGTTTGGATTGGGACATGAGATGCAGTGTCAGGATTCAGGATCAGGATTGGGTGGGCGCGAAGCGTCAGAACATATTATCTTATCGCAAACCTTCCCCAATCCCCAAGATTTTGCGGTTCGCCGAATCTCATAGGGGGGGTCGATGAGAAAACTGTCATCAAACCCGGGCGGTTTTTTCAAGCATTTTTCATTTTGCGGTGTCATAATGGAAATGAGCTCATAGCGGCGAATATAAGAAGTCTTTCCTTTTTTCGTCAGTCAGATTTCAACGGGAGTCTGTCTTATGAAAACTTCATATCTTCTGCTCCCCGCGCTTGTCATTGTGCTTCTGGCGCTATTGGCATGGCCGTCGGGGGCGCGAAGCGCCATGCCCGAACCAGCCTTGGGCGGGTCCGCCGCCGATTTCGTCATCACCGTCAGGACCGATATTCCCGGCGAATCGAGCGCCACCCAATTCACCATTCCCACCACCGGCGACGGCTACAACTACAACGTCGATTGCGACAATGATGGCGTGGATGACATCACCGGCGCGACGGGCGACGCCACCTGCAACTACCCCAGCCCCGGCGTCTACACCATCCGCATCAAAGACAACACGGGGAGGCAAACGGGTTTCCCCAGGATTTACTTTCATAATGGGGGTGATCGCTTCAAGTTGTTGGCGGTTGAACAGTGGGGGACGGGCAAATGGACATCCATGGCTGACGCGTTTCAAGGCTGCGGGCATCTGACTCGTGTGGGGACAGATGCGCCCGATCTGTCCAACGTCACCGACATGAGCGGCATGTTCAGCTACGCTTACGACTTCAATCAGGACATCGGGCATTGGGACACAAGCAATGTCACTGACATGCACAACATGTTCACCTGGGCCAACGCCTTCAATCAGGACATCGGGGATTGGGACACAAGCAACGTCACCAACATGCGCATGATGTTTTCTCATGCTCTCGCTTTCAACCAGGATATCGGCGGTTGGAACACCAGCAACGTCACTGATATGAGAGGAATGTTCTATGTGGCCCGGGCTTTCAACCAGGATATCGGTGGCTGGGATACCAGCAACGTCACCGATATGGGAGCGATGTTTCATGGGGTCGACGATTTCAATCAAGACATCGGCGGTTGGGATACGAGCAATGTTGCTGATATGCACAACATGTTCGCCTGGGCCTACACATTCAATCAGGACGTCGGTGATTGGGATACAGGCAAGGTCACGGACATGAGCAGGATGTTCTTGGGGGCCCGCGCCTTCGACCAGGATATCGGGGATTGGGATACAGGCAACGTCACCGATATGAGCAGGATGTTCGCGGGGGCCCGCGCCTTCAACCAGGACATCGGCGGTTGGAACACTGGCAAGGTCACGGACATGAGCGAGATGTTCTTTGGGGCCCGCGCCTTCGACCAGGATATCGGGGACTGGGACACCAGCAACGTCACTGATATGAGCAGAATGTTCTATGCGGCTCACGCCTTCGACCAGGATATTGGGGGCTGGGATACCAGCAACGTCACCCACATGCGCGCCATGTTCTGTCGGGCCAGCGCCTTCAATCAGGATATCGGTAAATGGGATACCAGCAACGTCACCGATATGGCATGGATGTTTGGAATGGCCAACGCATTCAACCAAAATATCGGCGGTTGGGATACAAGCAACGTCACCGACATGCTCGCTATGTTCCAGGATGCCCGCGCCTTCGACCAGGATATCGGCGAATGGGACGTCAGCAATGTTGCGGAGATGCGGAGGATGTTCGCCGGCGCGAAGCTTTCCACCGACCATTACGACGCTCTGCTCATGGGGTGGGACGCCCAAGACCTTCGGCCCAATGTAAGATTCGATGGCGGCGCCAGCACTTACTGCAAGGGGGAATCCGCCCGCAACCACATGATCAATTCTGATGGCTGGATAATCAACGACGGCGGGAAGAATTGCGGCCCACTCATCTTTTCCGGCAGCACGGAAGATGAACAGGGCAATCCCCTGCGTTACAGCTATGTCCGCATCTGGGGCGTCAACGCCCAGGGCTATCGCGAGAAATTCCTGGCCAATGTCAGCGCCTCGTGGACGGGCGCGTGGTCATGGCGGGCGCCCGACGCCACCCGCTATCCTGCGTATGACATCGATCTCAATCCCACAGACACCCCGTTCGGGCAATGGACGCAGTACCAGCCGGTGGAAACCGTGGCCGGGCCTGGCGGCGAGGTGCTGGGGCCCGGCTGGATACGTTATCTGTACACGGGAGGCGGGCGCCACGAGGGCAGCAGATTCATCCTGCGTTCCACATTGCCTACTCCCACTCCTGCGCCCGACGCTCTCATCTTTTCCGGCAGCACGGAAGATGAACAGGGCAATCCCCTGCGTTACAGCTATGTCCGCATCTGGGGCGTCAACGTCCAGGGCTATCGCGAGAAATTCCTGGCCAATGTCAGCGCCTCGTGGACGGGCGCATGGTCATGGCGGGCGCCCGACGCCACCCGCTACCCTGCGTATGACATCGATCTCAATCCCATAGACACCCCGTACGGGCGATGGACGCAATACCAGCCGGTGGAAACCGTGGCCGGGCCTGGCGGCGAGGTGCTGGGGCCCGGCTGGATACGTTATCCGTACACGAGGAATGGCCGGTTCGGGGATAACGTCTTCTCTCTGCGTCATGCACCGCCACCAACGCACACCCCCACGCCCACTCCTCATGCTCTCTGGCTGCCGCTGGTGCAGCGCTGAATTGAAGCTCACCCGATGGGAGCAAAGTCCGGCAGAATGCTACGGAACTTGATACAATGAGGACAGTTTCAAATTCATATCAAATAGCCACACATCCCAGGTGTGTCATCTCCCGACGAATACCGAGACAAACTGACGCTAACTGACGCTAAAAGAGAAGAGGCAGGTGCGGGATGCGCTTTATGAGAATCCCCAGTTGATCGATGCTTTCGCAGCCGAGAATCCCTTTGGGTTCAGTGATGAAGAATTGGACATCGTGCGAAGCTGGAAGCATTTCGTGGCCGGTGACTTCTTCATCGAACGGTTTCTCAAAAAGGCCGCCTATTTCATCACCGCCCGGGGCAAACCCAGGGTTTACGCTGTCCTGGGAATCATGGATAGCATTCAAGAGATATTCTATTGGGCCCGGTCTCCCATCATGGTGAACACGGTTCTGCTGCCCTTCAAAGGGCGCATCATCTACGACGGCATACTCATCCCATACAACATGTTTTTCGGCGGAGGCATACGCGCGGAGTTGAAGGAAATTTATCTGGCGGCGAAACAGAATGGGCGCATCATCGAGAGCCTGGGCCCGGACGCCAGCGGCTCCCGGCGCAAGGGGCCTGAAAAAGACTGGAGTCCGGAGGTGAAAGCCATCATCAAGGCCGCCAACAAGCTGAAGGGGGAAGGCGTTCCCATTCAGAGCGAATCTTTTTCCCTGCTTAGAGCCTCGGCCCGCATGGCCCAGGCCGCAGTGTCATCGCCAGAGGATATCGAGGCGCTGCGGAAAGAATACAAGAAGGTGCTGCGGGC
>JALXAF010000371.1 GCA_026992375.1 Anaerolineae bacterium | reverse complement strand
CTGGTCTTCTCCCAGCGCAATCCTGCGGATCTCCCCTGGGGCGAGCTGGACATCGATGTGGTGGTGGAATCCACCGGTTTCTTCCGCGCTCGCGATAAGGCCGCGTTGCATTTGGATGCAGGCGCGAAGAAGGTTATCATCAGCGCTCCCGCCACCGATCCCGACCTGACCGTGGTGTTGGGCGTAAACGAGGGCGACTATGATCCCGCCAAACACGACATCATCTCCAACGCCTCCTGCACCACCAACTGCCTGGCCCCCGCGGCCAAGGTGGTGGATGACAACTTCGGCATCGTTAAGGGTCTGATGACCACCATCCACTCCTACACCAACGATCAGCGCATCCTGGACCTGGTGCACAAGGATCTGCGCCGGGCCCGGGCCGCGGCCGTCAACATCATTCCCACCACCACCGGAGCGGCCAAGGCCGTGGGCCTGGTCATCCCCAAGCTGCAGGGCAAGTTCGACGGCATGTCCATGCGCGTGCCCACGCCCACCGTCTCCATCGTGGACTTCGTGGCCACCATCGAAAAGCCCACCACCACCGAGGCGCTGCTGGATGCGTTCCGCGCCGCGGCCAACGGCCCCCTGAAGGGCATCCTGGGCGTGAGCGAAGAGCCGCTGGTCAGCATGGACTTCAAAGGCGATCCCCGCTCCTCCATCATCGACGCCCAGTTCACCCAGGTGCTGGATGGCGATATGGTCAAAGTCGTCACCTGGTACGACAACGAATGGGGATACTCCAACCGCGTGGCTGACCTCTGCAAGTACATCTACGACAAGGGCATTTAGCCAATCGAGACCTCGGAGGCCAGCCATGACCTCCGAGGTCTTTTCGCGTGGAGGATGTTATGAACAAGAAAACCGTGCGGGATTTGAATCCGGAAGGACGCAGGGTGCTGGTGCGGGTGGATTTCAACGTGCCGCTGGATGAGCATCGGCAGATCACCGATGACGCCCGCATTCGCGCGGCCCTCCCCACCATCACCTATCTGCTGGAGCGGGGCGCGCGGCTGGTGCTGATGTCGCATCTGGGCCGCCCCAAAGGCAAATATGATCCCCGCCTGAGCCTGGCTCCGATCAGCCATCATCTGCAAGACCTGCTGCCCGATTATCGGGTGCGCATGGCCAGCGCTGTGGTTGGCCCCAGCGTGGAGATTTTGGTCAGGGACATGCAGCCGGGCGATGTGGTGCTGCTCGAAAATCTGCGCTTCGATCCGGGCGAAAAGAAAGGCGATCCCAAATTCGCGGCGGAGCTGGCCGCGTTTGGCGACGAGTACGTGAACGATGCGTTCGGCACCTGTCATCGGGCTCACGCTTCGATGGTGGCTGTGCCCCAGGCCGTTCGGGCCAAAGGGGGCGCGGCCGTGGCCGGTTTCCTGGTGGAAAAAGAGATCGAGTTCCTGGGCAACGCGGTGAACAACCCCGTGCGCCCCTTCTACGCCATTCTGGGCGGGGCCAAGGTCTCCGATAAAATCGGCGTCATCCGCAATTTGCTGACCAAAGTGGATGGGCTCATCATCGGCGGCGGCATGGCCAACACCTTCTTCGCGGCCAAAGGTTACGAGATGGGACAATCGCTGGTGGAGCAAGACGCCATCGATCTGGCCCGGGCGCTGCTGGACGAGGCGGGCGACAGGCTGCATCTGCCCATCGATGTGGTGGCTGCCGCTGAATTCAAGGCGGACGCGGACACGGTGATCGTTCCTGCGGATCAGGTTCCCGCCGACCGCATGGTGCTGGATATCGGCCCGGAGAGCATCGCCGCGTTTCAGCAGATGCTGGCCGGAGCCAAAACCGTGGTCTGGAACGGGCCACTGGGCGTGTTCGAGTTCCCAAAATTCGCCAAGGGCACCTTTGCCATCGCCCAAACCCTGGCCGATCTACAGGACGCCACCACCATCATCGGCGGCGGCGATTCGGCGGCGGCCATCAAGCAGGCGGGCCTGACCGACAAAGTGTCGCACGTCTCCACCGGCGGCGGCGCGTCGCTGGTCTTCCTGGAGGGCAAGCCCTTGCCCGGCATCGACGTTTTGGATGACAAATAATCAGCGTTCCACTTGACCCCTTGCTCGAATTGGTGTATACTTGTTGGTAGATACCATTTTGCGGAGGTAATCATGCAAACTGCCAAACTATTTACCAACGGACGAAGTCAGGCTGTGAGGTTGCCAAAAGCCTTCCGTTTCCACGGCTCCGAAGTTTTTATCAAAAAAGTGCCGGGCGGCGTGCTGCTTCTTCCCAAGGATCGTTCACTTTGGGACGTCTGGGAAGAACAACTCATGCGTTACGATGAGCCATTCATGCTCGATCGTAATCAGCCTCCATCGCAACAGGAAAGAGAGGCGTTGGATGAGGTATTTGCTTGATACGAATATCTGCATCTACATTATGAATCGACGTCCATTGACTGTGTTTCGCAAATTCAAGCAATTCGATATCGGCGATATTGGCATTTCATCCATCACCGTTTCTGAATTATATTACGGCACCAGGAAAAGCAGTCGACCGGAGGAAAACATTCAAAGGCTCTGGGCGTTTCTTTTGCCCTTCGAAGTGGTTTCCTACGATGAAGCTGCGGCCAATGCTTATGGTGATATCCGAGTTGATCTGGAACGGAAGGGGAAAGTTATCGGCCCTTTGGATATGCTCATTGCTGCCCACGCGCTGAGTCTCGGCTTGATCCTGGTCACCAATAACGTGAGGGAATTTCAGCGCATACCAGGTTTGCCTGTGGAGAATTGGCTCTCGTGAGTTTTCTGGATCGCTTGAAGAATATGTTAACAGCGCCCGGCGGTGTGGATCAGCGCAGCTATTGGGTGCACGCCCGCTGCAAGCGCTGCGGCGAGGTGATCACCGCGCGGGTGGACCTGATGAACGATCTCAGCAAGGATTTCGAGACCGGGCAATACGCCGTGCACAAGGTGCTGGTGGGCGCTGGACGCAATCGCTGCTTCCAACGCATCGAAGTGACGCTGCGCTTCGACAAAAACAAGAAGCTCGTGGAGCGCAGCATCACGGGCGGGGAGTTTCTGGAGCCGGACCAGGTGGAAGTCGCACGGGCCGCGTACGAACAGGCCATCGCCGAGGCCCGGGCCCGAGCAGAAGCCGAGCGAGAGGAGCAAAGATCAAAGATCAATGATTGAAGCAAAACATCCGCCATCATTTAATCATCATTCGTAACTGCTAACCCGGCCCTGTTCCCTCGACACGGATAGGAGGAAACACGGATGAAATCCTTTTTGAATGACTTCGTGTCTTCGTTTCTTTCGCGTCTTCGTGGCAAAAGAGGGGGATTGAGGCCAATTGTTTTAGTCGTTACATCAATTCTCACTTCCTAATCCCATGAAACGAAAACCTATCATTGCTGGCAACTGGAAAATGCACAAAACCCTCGATGAGGCTCTGACTTTGGTGCGGGGCGTTCGCGAGGGCGTGAAAGATATCGATTCCGTCGAGACCGTGGTCTGCCCTCCCTTCATCTCTCTGGTCACCGTGGCCGGAGCCCTGGCCCACAGCAACGTGTGCGTGGGCGCTCAGAACGTCTTTTTCGAGGAGAAAGGCGCATTCACGGCCGAGATCGCGCCGGGCATGTTGGAAGGCATCGTCGATTATTGCATCATCGGCCATTCCGAGCGCCGCAACATCTTCGGCGAAACCGACGAGTGGGTGAACAAGAAAGCCCACGCGCTCCTGGCCCACGGCATCACCCCTATCATCTGCGTGGGCGAGAGCCTGGAGCAGAATCAGGCGGGCGAGACCCACGCGTTCGTGCAGGGGCAGGTGCAGGCCGCGCTGGCGGGCCTCAGCGCCGATCAGGTTGCGTCGCTGGTCATTGCCTATGAGCCCATCTGGGCCATTGGCACGGGCCTCACCGCCAGCCCGGCGGAGGCCAACCGCATCATCGGCGTCACCATTCGCGGCGCCATTGCCAATCTCTACGACGAGGCCACGGCCCAGGCGGTGCGCATTCAGTATGGCGGCAGCACCAAGCCCAACAACATCGTCGGGTTCATGGCCCAGCCCGATATCGACGGCGCGCTGGTGGGCGGCGCCAGCCTCACCGCGGAATCCTTTGTGGAGATGGTGCGCCTGACCGCCGAGATAGAGAACTAGGCCCGGCGACATGTTTGGCGTCTGGGCTCCCTTGCTCTGGACTGCTGTTTTTCTGGTCGCGATCTGGTGGTTGAGTCGCC
>JALXAF010000370.1 GCA_026992375.1 Anaerolineae bacterium | reverse complement strand
CTTTAGCGACTGGATGCGGCAATTGCTCGATTGGTTCGATAGCGAATCCAGCGCTAATGGCGAATGCGCGCCCACCTCGGTGCAACGCACTGCTCTTTTCGAGATGACCCAGGCCATCGAGCACGCTGATTCTCCTCTGCACCGGTTGGAGCATATCTTGCATCCCTGGGTGGCGTTTCTGATTATGCCCATCTTCGCACTTTCCAATGCGGGGATCATCATCAGTCCCGAACTATTGGGGGCGCTTATGACGCCCCTGGCGTTGGGCATCATCCTGGGGCTGCTTGCGGGCAAACCCATCGGCATCCTTCTTTCCACCTGGCTCGGCGTCAAGCTCAATCTCGGCTCGCTGCCCAAGGGAATCACGTGGCGTCACATCCTGGGGGCGGGCGTTTTGGCGGGTGTGGGCTTTACGATGTCGATTTTCATCACAACGCTGGCGTTCAGCGCGAGCGGCGGTCATGCCGAATTGTTGGGGTTCAAGCTGGCCATGTCGGCGCCGGCCAATAGCGCCGACATGGAGGAGATACAAAATCTGGCCAAGCTGGCGATTTTGGTCGCTTCCACGCTGGCGGGCGTCACCGGTTATCTGCTTTTGCGCTCCGCGCCGCCAGCAGCCGCAGAAGAAGCCATGGTAACCCCACCCGAACGCGGATAGGCGTTCATATCTCGCCGTTATTTTCGGCGTCCTTCTCGATGCGCCCGTAGCCTGCAACGCCGCGCCGCCAGTCATCCAGGATGCGATCCAACGCCAACATCTGGTTGGGGGGCAAATCGTCGGGCGAGAACCAGCGGATATCCGCGATCTCGCCGCCAACGCGTTGCAAATCGCCGCCCACTCGCTGGCAGGCGAACACATAGATATGATCCCGCTTGTGCCAGCCTGTGTAGAAATATACGCCCACCAGACCGGTGATGGCAACCGCCAGGCCCGTCTCCTCTCGCATCTCTCGCATCATCGCTTCTTCGGGACTCTCGCCGCCGCGATGGCCGCCGCCGGGCAGAAACCAATTGCGCCCGCCGTAGCTGTGACGCACCAGCAGAATCTCGCCTGCATCATTGAAAACGACGCCCCGCACGCCTACGGTGCAGGGCTTGGTCAATCGCCACCACAGCGCCAGCACCCCGAGAGCGGCGTCTCGCCAGTTGAAATCCATGATTTCGCCTATCTTTCGGCGATCTCCCGCAGGGCATCTTTATCCCGGATGATGATCCGGCGTCTGCCGATCTCCAAAATCCCCTGCGCTTTCATATCATTCAGCGTCTGAGTCGTGGTTTCGCGGTACGTGCCGATCATCTCAGCCAGGTCCTGATGCGTCAGGCCCGCGACCTCACCGCCATCACCAGTCAGGCGCAAAAGCAACGCAGCCAGGCGCGAAGGGACGCTCTTGAAAGCCAACGCCTCCAGTTGCTCTTCGGTCTCCCGCAACCGATTACCGGTGATCTCCAGGAGGCGCAGGGCCACTTGAGGCCGATTCAGCACCAGACGTTCGAGATCATCGCGGCTCATCACGCAGATGACGCAGTCGGTGATGGCTTCGGCGAAGGTATTGTGCAGGCGCTGTCCCAGCAGGCTCATTTCCCCGAACATCGCTCCATCCCGCAGGGTGTAAATCACCAATTTCTTGCCCTCAGGAGAGATGCGATAGAGCTGCACTGCGCCTTTCTTGAGGATAAAGATGACCTCACCAGTGTCTTCGGGACGATAGAATATCTTCCCTTTTTCCACCGATGTCATGGTGGTGATGCGCTCGAGTTCCTCCTGATCCTCCCTCGACAGATCCCGGAAGAACTCCATGGTCGTGAGATGTGCGTTTTTTCCGTTCATAGTAATCCCTTTTATGGAGGATGCGCGTGGCGATTGCAAAACAGGCGATACGAACAACAGCTCGCCGATACTGATGAAAAGGACTCATTGCCAGGGCAGTGCGGGAAGCCGACTTCGTAATGCGTGATGCGGCATTCCGACGACTGCAGGGAGGAGGAATCTCCCCAGATGCGACGCACTGAACACGGGCGTTGACCTGACGTAAAATCGATCAACGCTTGACTTGATGCGACGCGGTTACGGCTTGTGGCAAGTGCGTCGCACCTTTGTCGCTGCGTTCCCTCGAAATGACGTAGAAGAGCATGTTGTGATTTTATCTGTTTTTATCTGCGTGAATCGGCTTTTTCTGCGTCATCTGCGTTCTATTTGTGAAACAGGCCAGGAGCCAGCCGCACGAGAGATATGGCAAATAACTGAGAGAGGGGCATGGTTTCTCGCCCGAAAAGGAACACAGACAGAAACATCCCGATTATAGACGCCCAAACATAAGATGGCAAACAAACGTGCGCTCGATTGCATTTTGATTCGATGTTGGCCTGCTTTCGGGGGGAGATGATAGAATGCCATCATGCACGTTGTTATGATCTCCAAAGCCTGCATTGTAGGCGCATATCAGAAAAAGCTGGAGGAGTTGGCCCGCGAGCCCGATGTACGTCTGACTGTTTTGACGCCGCCGGCATGGAAGGACGATCGGGGCGAGCAACTTCTAGAGCGGGTTTTTATTCGCGGCTACGAGTTGCGGGTGACGCCGCTGGCCTTCAACGGACATTTCCACTTCCACTACTATCCCAGGCTGGCCGCGGAACTGGATGAACTCCGCCCCGATCTCCTCCACATCGACGAGGAGCCCTACAATTGGGCTACGCGGCGGGCCATGGCCCAGGCTGTCAGGCGGAACATCCCTGCGTTGTTCTTCACCTGGCAGAATATCAACCGCCGCTATCCGCCGCCTTTTGTCTGGTGGGAGCGTTACAACTATCGTCACGCCCGACATGTCATTGCTGGCAATCACGACGCGGTCGCGGTGCTGCGAGCCAAGGGCTATGCCGGCCCTGTCTCGGTCATTCCTCAGTTTGGCGTAGACCCCGACCTGTTCTCACCGCCCGACGGCCCCCGTCCCCACCGGCCATTCACCATCGGCTACGCGGGCGGTCTCATCGCGGCCAAGGGAGTGGATGTGCTGCTGCGGGCCTGCGCCCGGCTGCCCGCCCCGTGGGAGCTGCATCTGGTCGGCGCTGGCTCCGAAGAAACGGCGCTGCGTTCTCTGGCCGATGATCTGGGCGTTGGCGACCGCGTGCGCTGGCTGGGCAAACGCCCCTCTCTGGAGATGCCGGATTTTTATCGCGCCATCGATGCGCTGGCGCTTCCCTCCCGCACCACGTCTCGCTGGAAGGAGCAGTTCGGGCGGGTGCTGGTGGAGGCCATGGCCTGCGAGACGCCCGTCATCGGCTCCGACAGCGGTGAAATCCCCCACGTGATCAGCGATGCGGGCCTGATCTTCCCCGAAAATGACGTCGACGCCCTGGCCGCCCATCTGCGGGCGCTGCAAAACGATGCAGCGCTGCGCCGGGAGTTGGGGCGACGCGGGCGTCAGCGGGTGTTGAAGCAATTCACCCAGGCGCAGATCGCTCGGGCCACAGTCGGGGTTTATCGACAGATGTTCGATGCTGTCCGATAGATGGTTTCTCTCAGACCACTGGCTCGGGCGGCGTCTCGGGCAGAGAGTCAACCGGCGCGTTTCGCCAGCGATCCCCTTCCTCGATAAGCATCACCGGAATATCATCCCGGATGGGATATTTGCGGCCGCAATCCTGGCACACCAGCCAGACGCCTTTCACCAGTTCCAGATGTCCTGCATCTTCGCCTTCGCGAACGCAGGCGGGACATCGCAGCAATTCAAGCAATTCGGACGAAATGCTCATGGGCAATACTCCTGAAATCAAGATGTGGGACGGAAGCGTCTCCGTCGTTCGAGTATAGCCCAACTTGCCATCTCTTACAAAAGGAGCGACTCATGCGAGAAGCCTACATCGTCTCAGCCGTACGCACTCCCACTGGCCGCCGTCGCGGCATGTTCAGCGAGGTGCTACCCCTCACCCTTTCCACCGTGGCGGTTCGCGCGGCCGTCGAGCGCGTCGGCGTCGAGCCGGAGGATGTGGATGACGTCATCCTGGGCTGCGTCACACCCATCGGCGAGCAGGGCGCAAATATCGCCCGGCTTACGGCGCTCAACGCCCGCTTTCCCATCACCGTGCCCGGCGCCACCATCAATCGCATGTGCGGCTCCAGCCAACAGGCGGTGCATTTCGCGGCCCAGGCCATCATGGTTGGCGATATGGACATCGTGGTGGCGGGCGGCGTCGAGCACATGACGCGTGTGCCTA
>JALXAF010000369.1 GCA_026992375.1 Anaerolineae bacterium | reverse complement strand
GCCCCACCGATACGCTCAGCCCCACCCCCACGGCGATGCCTACGCTAAGCCCGGCCGAGATCGCATATCGAAATCTGACGCCCACGCCCGATCAGACTCTCTTCGAGACCTGCATGTTGAACGCGAATTGCACGCCGCCGCCCGCGCCGCCCGTCGAAGCCTTGCAAGACACCGAAAACATCCTCCTGCTGGGCACCGATCGACGCGAAGGCTGGGACACCTGGCGGACGGACACCGTCATGCTTGTCATCATCAATCGCAAAATCAACCAGATCGCCGTGGTCTCATTCCCGCGCGATCTATTCCTCTATCATCCCGCCTTTGGCAAACGCAAGCTCAATGTTTTCGATTATCTGGGAGAAGACGCCGGTTACAACGCGGACGACTTCCGGGCGATCAAGGAAGTGTTCGAATACAACTTCGGCGTCCCCATCGCTCATGTGGTGCGCGTGCACCGCAGCGCCTTCGTCGAATTCGTAGACGCCATCGGCGGCATCGACATCTCCCTGGATTGCGACCTATGGGAGATTTCGCCCAAAGATAGCGGGGGCTACGACGTCCTCTACCTCCCCGCGGGCCCGCACCATCTCAATGGCGAAACCGCGTTGAAATTCGCCACATACCGCTATCGCACTGCCGATTGGGGTCGGGCCAGGCGGCAGCAAGAGACCCTGGCGGCCATCAAACATCAGGCGTTGCAACTGGGGCTTGTCACCAAAGCAGCGGATATCTGGAGCATCATTCGACGCAACGTCGTCACCGATCTCGGCTTCATGGATTTGGTGCGCTACGTACAATATGGCGTCAATCTGGATGTGCGCAGCATTCATTCGCATGTCCTCAGCAACAGAGAGCTGCAATCGGCCAGATTATCCCAAAACGGCGCTTACGTACTCTTCCCCAAAGAGGCTGGCGCGATCCGCGACATTCTGGAAAACATCTTCGAATACGTTCCCATCAGCGTTCAGGGCACGCATCCCCAGGGTTGCCCGCCGACGCCCGAATGGGCCCCCGAATATCTGGCATCGCTGACGCCCACGCCTCCGCCGCAATAATTCGTCCGAGGCGCCCTTTGCCGGAGTTGTCGCTTCGGCTTTTTTATTGGGATGATTAAAAGCGTTTCCCATCCGATGTTTGGCCTAATCGCGGACAGTGGGATATAATTTCCTTTTGGAAGCAATAATCGGACAACCTGTTCCATCACCCTTGTTTCGCCGCAGGCTGACGAACATCCGTCTTTCGCCACGGGCTCCGCTTCACGCATCCATCATTTCCCGGAGGTTCCTTGCGTGATTAAACGTAAAACTCAAAGCGTCGATTTCTGGCTTCGCGATTATCATATCCATGACGACGATCACGAATTCATCTATGATTTATTGGCCGAATCAGATACGCCCAAAACAACTGAGGACTTGACGCGGGCCATCATTCAACGCCACATGCAACAGGAAGAGCGGTTTCTGCGCGACGAATTGTCCAAGGCGCTGATCTACGATCCCGCGGAATCCTACCAGGAGGGAGACGTGGTTTATTTCCCGGCCATGGATTTCAGCAAGGGGCGAGTCACATCCATCCGTCCGGGAAACAACCCCGAACATGGCGAATTCGATGTAATCACGGTGGAAATGGAAGGGGGGAAGATAGCCCGAACCTTTGCCGCCAATCTGCAAACGCCCCACAAGCTCAATCGCACCAGCGACGACAATCTCCTCGATGGGGCGGACCTGTTCTCTCCGGTCGAGATACTGGCGAAAACAGGCAACACGCTACTGACCATGGTCGAGGAGCATCTCGTTGCCAATCCCGATTTCTTCGTACGCGCTGGCGACGCCTGGCTCACCACTGATCAGATCGCTCCGGTCAACATCGGTCATCTGAACATCGCCGAAGCCCTCATCGAGATGGAGGGAGGACCGGTCTCCACGCGAAAACTGCTGGAGCAAGTTGAGCTGGATTCCGATCTCCCGGAGGCTATTCAGATTTTCTCGCTGGATACGGCTTTACAGCACGATGAGCGGTTCATTCAGGTGGGCGTGGGAGAAGAATCCGCCTGGTATCTGCGTAGGCTTCTTCCCGCGGCCGTCATCGAAACGCCCGAGGCGTTGCGCTACTCGCCGGTGACATATGATCGCTCGCTGCTGAATGTCGAGTTGCTGCAGGTTGAATACGAACTCAAGGATGAATGGAGCGATGCGCCTGAAATCGCTGAGGACGCTGAGACGCCAAAATCCGCCATCTGCAACCTCATTTATCCGCACTACATCGCGGGCACCATGCCCCTGACCCAGGAAATTCGCGAGATGACGCCCGAAGCCAGGGGCCGCGCCACCGCCATCACCCTGGTGGATGGGCGCTGGGGCAGCAAATTCCCGGCCTGGGTCGTCCCCGAAGGCCGCTACATCGCTGGCCTGGGCGATTGGTATAAGGAGCACAAGCTGCCTGTGGGCGCACGCATTCTCTTTCAGCCCACTGGAACGCCCAACGAATACCTCATCGATTTCAAGCCGCAGCGGGCGCGACGACATTGGATACGCCTGGCCATCGTACAGGGCGCCAAGCTGGTCTTCCAGATGCAGCAGAAAACCATGAATGTGGACATCGACGATCAACTGACTCTGAATGTGGGCGATCCCGCCGCGGTGCAAGATCTGCGCGAGCATCTGGAGCTCGAAAATTATGATGTGGCGGACATTGTGGCGTTGATCATGCCCGAGTTGGTCCGCATGAGTCCGCAGGGCACAGCGCATGTCAAGGCTCTTTACAGCGCCGTCAATCTGGTGCGAAGATTGCCGCCAGCGCCCATCTTCGCCGCCCTGGTGGAACTGCCCGGCGCTGTCGACACTGGCAGCGGCTTCTGGAGTCTGTAACACCGGTCTGAATTCAATCAAGCATCGAGGAAAAATCATGCCCTGGAAACGCCCAACCCTTGACACGCCCTTTCGCATCGATTGGGACTGGTGGAAAGAACACGAAAACAATTATCGGTTTTATCTTTATGAACAACTTTGCGACGACTGCCGCCAACGGTTTGCGGTGGATGAGGATGCGGTGGCGGTGGATTGGATTGATCCCGACACCGCCGAAGTGACGCAAAACGCAGACGCCTGGTTGATCTGCCTGATGAAGCACTGCGCTCAAGACCCCGCCTACATCTCCAGCGATTTACCTCTGGCCGCGGCCATCTTCCGGGTGCTGGTGGTGAACAACAACAAGCCCCTCACCCCCCGACAGCTTCAGGAGCGCCTTCCCTGGCGCGATGCACGCACCATTCTGCGGATCATCGGCGGTCGCCGGGTGCATTATGGCATCCGTCCCGTCAGCGATTGACGTTTTATCTCCCGCAATTGTTTCGAGCGCGATGTGCGGTCATAACGCCATCGCGCTTTTGTTTTGGATCAACCCATCAGAACATTCGCAAGGAATTCGGCGGGATGGAGCAAGACCGGGCCCGCTTCGGCCCGGCAATAGGGCTGAAGCTGCAACAGGCATCCCGGTTCATTGGTTAGAATAACATCCAACCGGCGGCGACGCAGCACCGCGGCCTTGTTTTCGGCAATGGCCCGGGCGATGTCGGGATGGCGGCGGCTGAGATCGTGGCTGAAGCTGCAACAGTCGCTCAGGCTGTCCACCAGAGTCAGGCCCGGGATCGCCGTGATCAGCGCCCGAAAATCATCGCTAAACCCGCGCGAGCAGGAATCCAGCAGCAGCGCCCGGCCTGAGAATCGCAGTTTGGGTAGCAGAACGTCGCGTTCCTCCGCCACCGCATCGCACCACAGGCGGGTCTTGCGGGCCAGGGCCTGTGCGCCGCCCGCCCCCGCGTCATCCGCCAGCAGTTCAGGGATGCGCCGGGTGAGCATGAGCAGGCACGCGGCAGAGGGCGTGAGCACGGCATTCGCTTCGCGGAAAAGCTGCACTGTACGCCGGGCAGCGTCGCGAGCCGCGTCCTCGAAGCCCGCCTCCCACGCGGGCAATCCACAGCAGGTTTGTCCCCTGGGGATGGTCTGCTCCCAGCCCAGCGCGTCCCCCACCGCGCGCATGGCCCGCAGCAGCTTTGGGCGGCGGGCCTGAACCAGGCAGGGCGCGTGCAGGATAATCATACTGGATAAAAGGAAATCTCACGCAAAGACGCAGAGCCGCAAAGGAAAAAAGATCCAAAGAAAAAACTTGGCGTCTTGGCGACTTTGCGTGAGATCAGCTTTTTTGGTTCCGCTTA
>JALXAF010000368.1 GCA_026992375.1 Anaerolineae bacterium | reverse complement strand
CGGCCAGCCTCCGAAGCGCCTGCAAGAGACCATTGAAACGCATCAGCGCCGCATCAAAGAGTTGGAGCGCAAAATCGATGCGTATCATCTGACATACGGCAGTTGAAACTCAACCGCATCGAAAAAACACTCACTTCGAAATCACAAAAGGTTCAAAAATAATGACCATTCCACTTGTTGACCTCAAAGCCCAATATCAATCCATCAAACCCGAAATCGATGCGGCGATTCAGCGCGTCATCGACAACACATCTTTCATCATGGGCAAAGAGGTCGCCCAATTCGAAGAAGCTTTTGCCGCATATTGCGGCGCAAAGTACGCAGTGGGCGTTTCCAGCGGCACCGGAGCTTTGTTCCTGGCGCTGTTGGCTCACGACATCGGCCCGGGCGACGAAGTCATCACCACGCCCTTCACCTTTTTCGCCACGGGCGAGGCAATCTCGCAGGTGGGAGCCCGGCCCATCTTCGTGGACATCGACCCCGTCACATACAACATCGATCCCGCTCTCATAGAGGCGGCCATCACGCCATACACGCGCGCCATCATGCCCGTGCATCTCTATGGTCAGCCCGCCGATATGGACGCCATCAACGCCATCGCTCAGAAGCATGGTCTCATCGTCATCGAAGATGCGGCCCAGGCCCACGGCAGCCGATACAACGATCAACGGGCGGGAACGCTGGGCGATTCGGCCTGCTTCTCCTTTTATCCCAGCAAGAATCTGGGCTGCTATGGCGATGGCGGCGCAGTGGTCACCAATGATCCCCAGGTGGCGGAACGGGTGGCCAAGCTGCGAAATCATGGCCGCATGACCAAGTATGAGCACGACGAGCTGGGCTACGGTCATCGCCTGGATGGCATACAGGCCGCGATCCTGGGCGCAAAACTTCCGCATCTGGATGACTGGAACGCCGGGCGTCGGGATCGGGCCGCCCGCTACGCCGAATTGCTGGCGGATCTGCCTGTGAGCGCGCCCCGGCATCTGCCTGAAACCGAGCCCGTTTATCATTGCTACACCATCCGGCTGGATGAAGGCTACGATCGGGATGCGGTGGTGCAGCATCTCAAGGATAACGGCGTGGGCGTGGGCGTGCATTATCCCATCCCGCTGCACTTGCAGCCCGCGTATCGTTTCCTGGAACTGGAGCCGGGCGCGTATCCTGTCTCAGAAAAGGCTGCGCACGAGGTGCTTTCATTGCCCATCTACGCCGAACTCACCGACGAGCAGCAGGATTACGTGGTGGGTGCTCTGCGAGAGGCCCTCGGGGTGTAGCCCCGCGCGATGCGGGCGGGATGGACGCGGCCCGCGCCGATAGAGATAAAAACGTCTCTCAGCCGGGGTGGCATCCCGTAATGCGTAACTCGTGATGCGTAACGCTCTCACGTATTACGCATTACGCATCACGCCCATTGCAGACCCGCCCAACGTGAGGTCTGCGAACATTCAGCAATCAGCGATCTTTCTATTTTCAAAACAGGAGAATTTTATGACAGACATGCAATCATTGGGCGTGATCGCCGTTATCGGCGGCACCGGCTCGGAAGGTTCTGGATTTGCCATGCGCTGGGCCCGGGCGGGCCTGGACGTGATCATCGGCTCCCGCTCATCCGAGAAAGGCCAGCGCGTGGCCGCTGAACTGCGCCAGAAGCTGGGCGATGTCAGGCTGCGCGGGGCCAGCAACCTGGAAGCGGCGCAGATGGCCAACGTGGTGGTGCTTTCGGTGCCCTATGAATCCCAGGAGGCCATCATCGAAAGCATCAAGCCCGGCCTGGCGGGCAAGGTGATGGTGACGGTGGTGGCCCCGCTGCTGGGCGAGAAAAAGGGACGCTACACGCCCGCGCCCGGCGGCTCCGCCGCCATGGAGGCCCAGGCCCAGGTCGGGCACGAGACCCGGGTGGTGGCCGCGTTCCAGAACGTCAGCGCCCACCATCTGGCAGACCCCGAGCATCAGATCGATTGCGATGTGCTGGTGTGCGGCAACAAGCGGGCGGATCGGGAGATCGCCGTCGCTCTGGCCAAAGCCGCGGGCATGCGAGGCGTGCACGCGGGCGCACTGCAAAACGCGGCCGTGGTCGAGGGCCTGACTGCGGTGCTCATCTCCATCAACGCCATCTACAAGACTCGCAACGCGGGCATTCGCATCACCGGCATCGACGCCTGAGAGGAAAGGGAAGTGGGCGAGGGGGACGGAGAAAACAAGCTCTTCAATCCCCGCGCCCGATCCGACAAATGCTATGAACGCGCCAAAAACCACAGCGCCCCAACTCGTCATCACCGGCCTTCCGGGCGCCCCCATGGTGCAGCCAGGCGATGATCTGGTGGAGATCGCGCTGGCGGGCCTGGCCCGGGCGGGCCTCACGTTGGCCGATGGCGACGTGTTGGTGATGGCGTCCAAGATCGTCTCCAAGGCCGAGGGGCGCTTCGTGCGCCTGGCCGATGTGGCCGTCACGCCCCAGGCGGAAGCCGTGGCCGCCAGCATCGACAAGGACCCCCGCCTGGTGACATTGATCCTGTCGGAATCCGCCGAAGTGCTGCGCACCCGGCCCGGTCTCATCGTGGTGGAGCACCGGCTGGGCTTCATCTCCGCCAACGCCGGCATCGATCAATCCAACGTGGGGGAGGAGGATGCAGCCCTGCTCCTGCCCGAGGACCCGGATGCGTCGGCCCGCCGCCTGCGCCAGGGCCTGTACGAGGCCACGGGCGCAGATGTGGCCATCGTCATCAACGACAGCCACGGGCGGGCCTGGCGACTGGGCACCGTGGGCGTGGCCATCGGCGTGGCGGGCCTGCTGCCCCTGACCGACCGCCGGGGCGACAGAGATCTGTTCGGGCGAGAGATGCGCGCCACCGTGCTGGGCACCGCGGATGAGATCGCGGCCGCGGGCTCGTTGCTGCAAGGCGGAACCGATGAGGCCCTACCCATCGTGCACCTGCGGGGCGTTCCCTATCGCCGCGGTGACGGGCGTCTGGCCGATCTCCTGCGCCCGAAGGAAAGCGATCTGTTTCGATAATAGCCGTTTCAGGTGCGACGCACTTACCACAAGTTTCAAGTGCGTCGCACCTAGAAGAGATTCCTCCTCCCTTCAGTCGTCGGAATGACGTAACAGCGTAAACAAGGAGAAAGCGAACAGGCTCCTCCCGAACAATGTCCAAACCCGAACTGTCGCCAAAACTCGAAGCGAAGCTGAAAACGCTGCCCACAAAACCCGGCTGTTACATCTATCGCAACGACAAGGGCCGGGTCATCTACGTGGGCAAGGCGGTGAATCTGCGCCACCGGGTGCGCTCTTATTTCCAGGAGCAAAGCAGTCACAGCGCCAAGACCCGGCGGCTGGTCGCGGATATCGCAGACCTGGAATGGGTGGTGACGGACACGGAGCTGGAAGCGCTGATCCTGGAAAACGAGCTGATCAAGCGCTACCGGCCCCAATACAACATTCGGCTGAAGGACGACAAGCAGTATCCGTACATCAAGGTGCACTGGCAGGATGATTTCCCCAAAGTGTCCATCGTGCGGCGGATGCTGCCCGACGGCGCCCGCTACTACGGGCCATTCACCAGCGGCGGGGCCGTGCGCCAAACCCTGGAGGCCCTGCGCCGGGTGTTCCCCTATCTCGACTGCAATCGGGAGATCACGGGCCGGGACAAACGCCCCTGCCTCTATTTTCACATCAAGCGCTGTGCAGGCCCGTGCATCGGTGCGGTGAGCAAGGAGGAATATCGGGCCATCATCGACGGGTTGTGCCAGTTTCTGGAGGGCAAGACCGATGAGGTGATGGCGGAGCTGAACCGGCGCATGATGCAGGCGGCCGAGCGGCTGCAATTCGAGCGGGCGGCCATGTATCGGGATCAGATTCGGGCGGCGCAGCGCATCGTGGAGCGGCAGAAGGTGGTGTCGGGCCGCCAGGAGGATGAGGATGTCATCGCCTTCGCCCAGGACAAAGGGCAGACCTGCGCCCAGGTCTTCTTCATTCGCCGGGGCAGGCTCATTGGGCGGGAGACGTTTATGCTGGAGGGCGCGGGCGAGGAGGAGAACCAGGCGTTGCTGGCTTCCTTCATCCAGCAGTTCTACGACGAGGCAGCGTATCTGCCCCCGCAGATTTTGCTGCCCGTGGAGCTGGATGAGACTGCCATCATCGAGCAGTGGCTGCACAGCAAGCGCGGGGCGAAGGTGGCGCTGCGAGTTCCCAAGCGGGGGGAAAAGAAGGCGCTGGTGCAAA
>JALXAF010000367.1 GCA_026992375.1 Anaerolineae bacterium | reverse complement strand
GGGGTTGACGTGGGCGTGTTCGTCACCACGACCGAGGTCGGAGTCGAAGTCGCAAAAGCGGGCGTATTCGTCGGCGTGGGCGTGGCTGTTGGGAATCCGCTGGTTGGCGTGGGCGAAACTGTCGGCGAAGAGCTGCCCGGGCAAAGCTCAAGCGTCACATCGTCGATGTACATGGCGGAGACGCCCCCCGCTCCGTCATTGAATACATTGAAGTAGACGCCGATGGTCATCCCCATGTATTGACTCAGATCGAATTCCAGCGTCTGCCAGGCGTTGGCGTTGCTGATGGATGTCCAAGCCCGGTAGATTGGGTTTCCCTGGCTATTGAGAATGATCAGCTCTTGGGCGTCATCGCCGTCATAAGGCTGACTCAGCGGATAGACGTGCGCCCGCAGTCGCAGATAACTGCCCATGGGCACGCTGACATATTGCGTCATCGAAGAGTAGCTGCGTTGATTGGGGCCCGCGACGATCCCTAGCAGCACGCTCCGGTAGGGGCTATGATAACGGTCGGTCGCATATCGTGGCGGAACGGGCGAATTGCCAAACAGCCATCCGCTGTTGGCCTCCATGTTGGAGTTTGTCAACAGATTGGTGCAGGAATCTGCGGCCAGTTTGACGTCCGAGCTCTCGGCCCCAACTGAATCAACGCCTGAAAACGCGACGAGCGCCGCTAATATAAAAGTCAGCGTCAGGATGACGCCCCAATGATTCCGCGACATAGTTTTTCCTGGGGGAAGATGGGAAGGGGAGGAGGCTGTGTCACAGTTTACAATAAGATGTGCAGATTGGGCAACCGTTCTTGCGGGCGTGATGCGGCGCCACTGTCGACGAAACTACGTTGCACCTGCCACTTGCGGCCTGCCGATAAAAGCTTTATCCTCCAAGCGAATTCCTAGACGATGTTTGGTCACTCTCCGTGGGGAAAATCCACGTGGGTGACTTTGGTGATGGGAAAGTCCAGCACGGCCAGGTTCTCGAAAGAGCCATCCTCCAACCGCCGGTAGAGGATGATGCGCAGGCCATCGGGCGCGGGAGCGTCTTGGGGGAGATCGAAGGCGAAGACATCGAAGACCATCTCGCCCGGCTGCAAGCTGCTGGTGGGGGTGAAACCCAGCGCGGGGGCGCTGTGATCTTGCTGTGCGATCTCGGAGCCGCCCTTCAACAGTCGCACGCTGATAGACCAGTCATGTTCGGGCGTGCGCTCGGCCCGCAGAGCCAGCCGCACCCACCAGGGGGCCACCGTCCCCGACAGCACCTGATAGCCCGCCAGGGTGAGACCGTCGCCCACTTCGGCCGAGACCAGGGACATGCCCGTCAGCGGCAGTTGCGGAATCTCGCCATCCTCCGCCAGCAGCAACGTGGGGCCGATGGCGGTGTAGCGCAGCGGCAGCCCGCTTTCGGCCGCCGCGTAGCCCGCGGCGTTGGCCGTCACCAGCAGCGGGCGTCCCCCGGCCAGCGCCTGAGCCGCGTCCGTGGTGGGGATGACCTGGATGTCGGGGCGCTCGCCCCAGACGCCGGTCAGATACTCCAGGGCCAGCGTCTCCCGCACATCGGCGATAATGGCCGCGTTTTCGGGCGGCTGCTGGCGGAGGATGACCCAGCCGGGCGTCAGGCCCGTGTCGTCGGGACGATTGCGTTGATTCGCTCGCGGATACGCTTCGCTGAATTTGAGCAGCGCCAGCGCCACCAGCACCAGCGTCAGCGTCACCCGCCAGATGCGGCGGGGAAACATCTCCCACAATCGATGAATGGAAATCGCCGCGCCCAGCAAGACCAGAGGGTAAAGGGGCATGATGACCTGATACCAGTTTCCAAAGCGGTCGATGTAGCTGAAAATTAGATAAATGACCGCGGTCATTCCAAACATCGCCAAATAACGCTTTCCCCACAGCCACCAGCCCACGCCGCCCAACAGCATCAGCAGGGGCGTCAGTTCTTGCCAGATGAGGCGCGGCTGGGCGGGATTGACGGGCAGCAGCGTCCATGTCATCTCGTCTCGCCCCTGCTGGGTGGAGATGAAGCTGAGAAACCATTGCCACGCGGTCGCCCATTCTCCCGCCCCCCACCATTCGGGATGGGCCGCGCCGCGGATGTAAACGTAGGCGTAAGCTGTCAGGGGCAGCAGGGCCAGCAAGACGCTTTTGAGGATGAGCGTCCAGCGTTTGATCAGCCCCGGTTGTTTCATCAGCAAGAAGACGAGTGCGCCCGGTGCAATGAAGAGCACCGTCACCATGTGGGCCAGTCCCAATCCCAGCACAAAAGCCAGCGCGTACAGATACCCGTCCTGCGGATTTTTATCCCACAGCATGACCAGCGCCACGATGACCAGGGTTTGCAGCACCGCGGACGCGTATTGCTCGGTGCTGACCGCGTAGAACCAGAAAAAGTAGGTGACCGCGTAGAATGCGCTGAGCCCCAGGGTGATGACCAGATTGCGTTTGGTCAGCCGGTAAAGGAGGACGAAAAAGAGGCCCAGGGCCAGCAGCGCCCACAGGGTGGAGTAGCTGGAGAGGATGGGGACGGGATTGGCGCGGGGAAACAGCAATCGCCAGCCGTGGAACCACAGCCAGCCACCCATGGTGTAGAGGGGATAGCCGGGCGCGTTGGAGGGACGGGCCTGCACCTGGGCGTATTGATGGGTGATGAGATCGCCCCCCTCCAGATCGCCGGGGCTCAGCCCGTTATCTAACGTAGCCCAGTAAAGCAACCCCGCGGCCAGCAAAAACAACGCCAGCGCCACCCACCCGCGGCGATCCATCCAGGGGCGGGAGCGGGTGGGCGTCGGCGCATCGGCAAATGCAGCAGCAGGTCTCATGCCAGGAATTTTAGCCGTTCTGGCTGCGGGCGGCAAGTGACAAAAAGAGAAAAACAGTGAAAACGCCCCAAAAGGGCTTGACAGCAGGATGTTTTTTTGATATACTTAGTGTAGATTTTACACGTTCTCCCACTCTTTCTTTTTTTGTATTTTTACTAAGTGTATAGCTTACACTAACAAGGAGAAAGTCATGTTTGGCATTCACTATCTCAAAGTTGGCCCCACGCAACATGTCTTGCACTATCAGAACGGCAAACTGCGGCATTCGGGCGCGGGCCTGGCATTCTTTTATTACCGACCCAGCTCCACCCTGTCGGTCATCCCCATCGCCAGCGCCGACGCCCCCTTCATCTTCAACGCCCTCACCCAGGATTTTCAGACCCTGACTGTGCAGGGGCAGCTCACGTATCGCATTGTTCAGCCCGAAAAGGCGGCGCAGTTCTTCGATTTCAGCATCGACGCCGCCACCAACAAGTACGCCACGGAGGACCCTGAGAAGTTGCCGCAGCGGCTGCTCAACCTCATCCAGGTGGCCATCCGCTCCGAAATCCAGCGTTTGCCGCTGCCGGAGGCGCTGCGCACGCCCGAGGCGGTGCGCAAAGGGGTGTTGCGAAGATTGATGGCGGACCCGCTGCTGGAGACTCTGGGCGTGGAAATTCTCTCCCTGACGCTGCTGGCTATCAAACCCACGCCCGAGACGGCCCGGGCGCTGGAGGCGGAGGCGCGGGAGCAAATCCTGAAACAGGCGGATGAAGCCATTTACGCCCGGCGCAACGCGGCTGTGGATCAAGAACGGCGCATCAAGGAAAATGAGCTGAACACCGAGCTGGCTGTGGCCGCCAAGCAACGCAAGATTCGGGAGGCAAAGGTGGAGGCGGACCTGGCGGTGGAGCAGCGCCAGCAGAAGATACGAGAAACGAAGATGGCGGGGCAGGTGAAGCTGGAGAACGAGCGGCGGGCGTTGATAGAGGCCCGCACCGCCAACGCCCGAGCCGAGGCCGACGCCCAGGCCTATGCCCTGGCCGCCAGCCTCAAGCCGCTGCAAGAGCTGGATGAGAAGACCTTGCAGCTCCTGGCTCTGCAATCGGCCGAGCCCCGACGGATGATGACCCTGGCCTTCAAGCAACTGGCGGAAAACGCCGGAAAGATCGGAAACCTCAACATCACCCCCGATTTGCTGCAAGACCTCATTGATCAAAACTAATCGCCCGCCCCGGTAACTGCTAAGGTCGTTTTCGCTTGAATTAACCTGACAGGTTCCTTTGACTACGATTCAGAGCCTTGCACGCTTCAGTGCTGACTGAAGACCGCACATCTTGCCGCCAGGGTTACGAGAACCTGTCAGGTTTGAGTGGGAAAAGACAACCAACTGGCATACGTTAGCAGTTATCCGCCCCGAGGATAAACCCATGTATGAAAAAATCGTGCTGGTC
>JALXAF010000366.1 GCA_026992375.1 Anaerolineae bacterium | reverse complement strand
AAGCCATCCAGCATGTCTCCTACGAGGTGATCGAAGCCGCCAATGGCGATGTGCGGGTGATGATGAACGGTCGGGATTACTCCCCGCCCGAGATCTCAGCCATGATCCTACAGAAAATCAAGGCGGACGCGGAGGCGTATCTGGGCGAGCCGGTCAGTCAGGCTGTGATCACCGTGCCCGCATATTTCAACGACGCTCAACGCCAGGCCACCAAGGATGCAGGCCGCATCGCGGGCCTGGAGGTGCTGCGCATCATCAACGAGCCCACGGCCTCGGCCCTGGCTCATGGCCTGGATAAAATCGACCAGGATTACAAGATCGCGGTGTACGACCTGGGCGGCGGCACCTTCGACATCTCCATCCTGGAGGTGAGCGAGGGCGTTTTCGAGGTGCTGAGCACCAACGGCGACACTTTCCTGGGCGGCGATGACTTCGACCGCCGCATCATCAACTGGGTGGCCGATGTGTTCCAGGTGGAGCATGGCATCGATCTGCGCAAAGACCGCACCGCGTTGCAGCGGCTGAAGGAGGCCGCGGAGAAGGCCAAGATCGAGCTTTCTACGGTGCTGGAGACGGAGATCAACCTGCCGTACATCACCGCGGACGCGTCGGGCCCCAAGCATCTCATTGTCACTCTGAGCCGGGCCAAGCTGGAGCAACTGACGGAAGACCTGATCGAGCGCAGCATCGGCCCGGTGAAGCTGGCCCTGGAGGATGCGGGCCTGACGCCCGCGGACATCGACGACGTGATCCTGGTGGGCGGCATGACCCGCATGCCCGCGGTGCAGGAATCGGTGCGCCAGCTCTTTGGCAAAGACCCGCACAAGGGCGTGAATCCCGATGAGGTGGTGGCCGTGGGCGCGGCCATCCAGGCGGGCGTGCTGGGCGGCGAGGTCAAGGACATCCTGCTGCTGGATGTGACGCCCCTGACTCTCTCCATCGAGACGCTGGGCGGCATCGCCACGCCTATGATCGAGCGCAACACCACCATCCCCACCAGCAAGACGCAACTCTTCACCACCGCGGCCGACAATCAGCGCCAGGTGGAGATCGTCATCGCCCAGGGCGAGCGCCCGATGATCCGCGATAACAAAATCCTGGGCCGCTTCATTCTGGACGGCATTCCGCCTGCGCCCCGGGGCGTGCCCCAGATCGAGGTCACTTTCGATATCGACGCCAATGGCATCTTGCACGTTTCGGCCCGAGACAAGAACACCGGTCGGGAGCAGTCCATCAAGATTACGGCCAGCTCGGGCCTGAGCGAGGATGAAATCCAGCGGCTGGTGCAGGAGGCCGAGGCTCACAAGGCCGAGGACGAGCGCCGTCGCAAGCTGGTGAGCGAACGCAATCGGGCGGATGCGGTCATCTTCCAGACGCAAAAGGCCATGCAAGAGGCGGACGACGCGCTGCCCGCGGACATGGTTGCGGACTTGAATAGCAAGATCGCAGCAGTGCAGGAGGCCAGCGGCGGCGAGGACCCGGACGTTTTGCAAGCCGCCACCGACGCTCTGCTCACGGCCAGCCAGCAGATCGGGCAGTATCTTTATCAGAAACAGCAGCAAGAAGAGGCGGCCCGGGCCGCGGCCGAGGCTGAGGCTGAAGCCGAAGCGGCCGCGCAGACGGAGCCGGAGGCGGAAGCGCAGGAGGCTCCCGGGCCGGAAACCGGGCCCGAACCCGAGGCCGCTGACGCCGGGGCGGACGAGCCCATCCCCGCCGCACCGCCCGAAGAGGGGCCCCCGGTTGAGGACGCCGAGTTCCGCGAAGCGGAATCGAATGATTAAGCGGGCGAGGAAGCGTAAGACTTCATAGCGGATGCGGCGCACTTGCCAGGTGCGCCGCATCTTTTTTTGGGATGCGCCCTTTTTCATAAATCCGGCTAAGCCCCGCAGGGGCGCTGTTTCTAGCCGGGGGACTTCATCCCCCGGCGCTGGCGGCGGGCGCGAAGCGCCCAGGGCCTATAACCGGATTATTTTGTCAATGTTCATGTAATCCGCCCGGCATCTCCCCCCTGAAATCCAAAAGAACCAGTTACAGCGTGGTGCGGGTTTCGAGATCATACAGCCCGTAGGCCGCGGCCAAAATCTCGATGGGATGACGGCTCTCCTGGCCCGTGCCATGCTCGATCTGCCAGCGACAGGTTTCGGAATCGCAGGCGTTGAACTCGGTGTGATGGTGTTCCTCTTCCTCCAGGATGAAGGAGAACAGTTCCTGGCCCACTTTCATGGCGATGTCGTATTTTTCTTTTTTATAGCCGTAGGTGCCGGCGATGCCGCAGCAGCGGGCGTGGCTTTCGTGCACTTCCACGCCCGGGATCAACGCCAGCACGTCCATTGAGGGCCGCCCCACGCGATGGGCGCGGTACTGGCAGGGGGGATGGTAGGGGATGACCATCTCCATTTGGATGAAGTCCCGGGGCAGCTCATCCTCGTGCTCGCGAATCCACTCGAAGATGTCCCACACCGCGTGGGTGAGGGCCTGAGTGGTCTCGTCGTGACGATCCAGCAGATGGGGGGCTTCTTCTTTGAGGGTGAGGGTGCAACTGGTGCTTGTGCCCACGATGTCGTAGCCTTCAGCGGCCAGCGGGCCCAGTTTGCGCAGGTTGTTGTCGTAGAGTTTGCCCGCGGCCTTGAATTCGCCGTTGCTGAGCATGGGCAGCCCGCAACAGTTCTGCGGCGGCACGATGACCTCATAGCCCATGTGCTCCAGCACCGCCACCGCAGCCTTGCCGATGAAGGGCTCGTAGTACATGGTGGCGCAGCCGTGGAAGTAAACCACTTTCTTGTCGGAAATGAGGCGATGGGGGTAGTGTTTTTCCCACCAGTCCACGAAGGTTCCGGTCGTGCTCCAGCGGGGCAGCGGGGCTTCTTTGGCGATGCCGAAGATGGCGTCGGCCGCCACCCGGCTGACGGGATTGTGCAACGCGAAGTTGGCAAGGCGGGGAGCATGGCTGCCCACTTTGCCCATCAGTTCATTGCGCCCGAGCAGCCGGTTGCGCAGAGGGATGCCTTTTTCGGCCACCAGCGCGGCCCGGGCCCGGGCGTTCATTTCCATGATGTTGACGTCGTTGGGACAAACCTCGTTGCACACCCGGCATCCCGAGCAATAGTCCACCGAGAGATCGGGCGCGGGCTGACCGGCCATGCGAAAGCGCTGGGCCTGCGGGCCCGCGTATTTGGGGCCAGGGAAGAAATCGGTGGCTTCGGCCACGGGGCAATAGCTGACGCAGATGTTGCATTTGATGCACTGGTCGAGGCTGGCCTCGGGCGGGAGCCAGGTGTCGGCGTTAAACATCGGTTTTTATCAGAGATGTGACCGCGGCCAGGGCTGTGGCGATGGCCACGCCCTCCAGGCTGCGCTCGGAGATGGGATCGGAGTCGGCGAGCAGGTTGCCCGCGGCCCACAGGTTCTCGAAGGCTGGCTCGCCCGCCAGGGTCAGAGGGCGGAAGTCGGGCCCGACGCGCACGCCCCCGCGAAAGACCGGGTGTCCCTCCGGGGCCAGGAAGTCGGGCCGGAACCACCGGCTGCGCTTTTGGGGCGCGGTCAGGGGCAGATCGAAGATGGTCTCCCACACGCGGCCGCGGGGCTCGCTGTGAAAGCCGCCGCCCAGGATGCCCCCCGTGGCCAGCAGGAATCGCCGCGCCCGGTGGCGGACGGGCCGGGCGCTGGCCCGAGACGCGACCCAGGTCACGCGGCCAGCCTCGGCGCGGAAATCAATCACGGTCATGCCCAAATCCAGCCGCCCATGCAGGTCGCGCTCGAAATGCTCTCGCAGGACGGTGGTCAGCCGCAGGCCGGGAACGCTGGGCGGCAGGGTGGGTATCTCGAAGATGGGCGCGCCTACGGCCTCGCGCAGGGCCGCGATGATCTGGCCATGACGCCGCAGCCCCAGGATGGCGGGCAGGCCGATGCGTTCGCCGGGCGCGGCAACGCGCTTAAGCGCGTTTGCAAGCCGACTTAAGTCGGCTGAATCCATCGCCCGGGCCAGATCGATGGTGGAGAAATCGCGCCGGTCGGTGATGAGCTCGATGGGCAGAAACTCGGCTCGGGAGCGAAAGCCCAACTTCGTCAGATTCTCGGCGATGACCGTGGGATAAAAATCGCGCAGAGCCTGAAACCCGACCAAAAGATACGGCTCCGGCCGACTCATATCCCCGGCCAATTGCGCCGCGGGAGCAAGATAAACCGGCCTCGGCGCGCCCGCGGGCGAAGGCAGCAGCAGGTTCTCATCGGGGTTGGCCGCGCCGCCATAGGGCAGCCCCAGCTCATCCAGCAGCGCCCGGAACGCGGCCAGCGCTTCGCGCAGCCCCGCCTCGCCCGTCAGTGCGTAGGGATGCCCGGGCCGGGCCGCGGTCAGCCTCGTCAGAGCCGCAAAAGGCGACCTCACCGGCGCATCCTCGCCCGGCAGATACCCCAGCGCATCGATGGTCCCCGCGTGCCAATGCGTCGCGCCCAGGCCCGTGGCTGCGATGCGCGTGCGCAGCCCCTGGCGTCTCGCCCACACGCCCGCCAGCAGCCCGCTGAGCCCCGCGCCGATGATCAGCAAATCAGTCATGGGGCTCCTCCAGAACGTCGTTGGGCGTCACATCCACGCCATAAAAATCAGACAGTGGGCTCTTCAACCCGGCGTCGGGCAGATGATCCGCGTTCATAATGCTGAGATAAATCAATCGATCCAACTGCTCCTGCTTGAGCTGCTGGCCCCACACGATGGGAACCACGCCCTTCCAGCGCTCTTGCAGAAAATCACGGAGCAGAAGATTGGGATCATAGAGATGATCGGCCAGCGAGGAAGCCGGTTCGGGCGCAGAAACCGGAGGACGCCCGCGGCCAGGATTGCCCGCGGGAGACTGCAAATCCGCCACCCGCCAATCCGACCCCTCGGTGTCGGGCGTGACGCCATGCCCCAGCTTCAGCTCATGGATGACGCCAACGGCCCGATAGGTGCAGAACCCGCCCTGGCAGGGCCCCATGCCCAGCCGCACATCCCGGCGCAAATCGTCCAGCGTCACTGTGGGATTCAGCCGGGCCGCGTTCTCCAACATGCCTCGGGTCACCAGCTCGCATTCGCAGATAAGCTGATTTTGCAAACGCCCGTCCTCCACCTCGCGCAGACGATGCCCCAACCAATAAGGCCCATGCTCCGCGCCCGGAACAGGCGTCTCGGCCGTGATGCAAGGCTTGCGCGAGCCCAGATGCGCCGCGGCCCGATCCACCGTCTTCTCCGCCATCATGCGAAACGTGGTGAGCTTGCCCCCGGTGATGGTGATGAACCCGGCCACGCCATCCCGCTCCTGATGATCCAGCAGCGTGAACTTGCGGCTGATGTCCCGATCATCGGTCACCGCTGATTCGCGGTAGAGCGGTCGCACGCCCGCCCAGGCCCGCAGAATGCGCGTGTGCGCGAAGCCCGGGATCAACTTCTCCCCCTCCGCCAGCATCTTGCGTATCTCCCACTCCTCGATGCGCAAATCCTCGGGATCGGCCACGGGAACGTCGGTGGTGCCGATGATGGAAACCGTATGCGCGGGAACCAGGATATCGCCATCAGAGGGCCACTTGCAGCGATTGATCACCGTATTCACCAGGCGATGAGCGGTGGCGATCATCACCCCCTTGCCGGGCACGATATCCACCCGGCTGCCCACCATGCCCGCGATGCGCCCGGCCCAGGCCCCGGCCGCATTGATGACCATGGCCGCGCGGATTTCCATCTCCTCGGCCCGCACCGCGTCGAACACCCGCGCGCCCACCACCCTGACATCGCCCTCGCCGCCCGCAACCAGCAGATCGGTCACTTGGTGATAGGTGAAGATGCGAGCCCCCGCCTGCCGCGCGGCCTGCGCGGTGGCGTGAGTCAACTGAAACCCATCCACGCTGGCGTCGGGCACGCGAAACACGCGGCTGATGCGCGGATTGAGCCGCGGCTCCCGGCGCAGCGCCTGCGCCACAGCCATCTCCTCGCAGGGCACGCCCGTCTCGGCGCACGCCTGCACAAAGCGGTCGGGATAATCGCTGTCCTCATCCTCGGGCGTCACCACGAAAAACCCGCCCGTATCCTCGATGCAATGCGCGTGCGTGCGGCGCAAGATGCGATTTTCGTGGATGCACTCCCGGGCGCTGACGGGATCCTTGACCACATAACGCCCGCCGCTGTGCAGCAGACCATGAAACCGCCCCGACGTGCCGTGAGCCAGGTCCCGACGCTCCACCAAAATGACGTCGAACCCGCGCAAAGCCGCATCCCACGCCACGCCAACGCCCGTCACGCCGCCGCCAATGACCAGGACCTCCGTCTCAAGCATCCTCATCCCTTTCCCTCACTCCTCCACCCAGTGCATACTGCGCTGCACAGCCTTCAGCCAGCCGGCGTACAACTTCGACCGGGTCATCGCGTCCATCTGCGGCCGCCACACCTTATCCACCTGCCAGTTAGCCCGCAGATCATCCAGACCGCCCCAGTAGCCCACGGCCAGCCCCGCGGCGTACGCTGCGCCCAGTGCGGTCGTCTCGGCCACCTGCGGCCGCACCACCGGCACATCCAGGATGTCGGCCTGGAACTGCATGAGCAGCTCGTTGTGCACCATGCCGCCATCCACCTTCAGCGCCTTCAGCGCCACGCCTGAATCCTTCTCCATGGCCTCCAGCACCTCCCGAGTCTGATAAGCCGTCGCCTCCAGCGCGGCGCGCGAAATGTGATTCTTGTTGATGTAGCGGGTGAGCCCCACGATGACGCCCCGGGCGTCGGATTGCCAGTAGGGCGCATACAGCCCCGAAAACGCGGGCACGATGTAGATGCCGCCGCTATCGGAAACAGAACGGGCGTAATCCTCGATGTGATGCGAAAAATCGAAAAAGCGCAGATTATCCCGCAGCCATTGCACCAGCGCCCCGGCAATGGCGATAGAGCCCTCCAGCGCATACACCGCGGGAGCATCGCCAAACTTGTAGCCCAGCGTGGTCAGCAAGCCGCTCTGGCTGGGCACGATGCGCTCGCCCGTGTTCATCAGCATGAAACAGCCCGTGCCATAAGTGTTCTTGGCTTCGCCCGGCTCGAAACAGGTCTGCCCCACCGTAGCCGCCTGTTGATCCCCCAGATCACCGCTGATGGCAACGCCCTGCCAGCGGCCATAGATGTCCGGGTCGGAGGACGGGCGGATCTCGGGCAGCATCGAACGAGGAACGCCCAGCGTCGCCAGCATCTCCTCATCCCAATCCAGCGTCTTCAGATTCATGAGCATGGTGCGGCTGGCGTTGGTCACATCGGTGACATGCGCGCCGCCATCGGGCCCGCCCGTCAGATTCCAGATGATCCATGTATCCATATTCCCGAACAGCGCATCGCCCCGCTGGGCCGCGGCGCGCACGCCCGGCGCGTTGTCCAAAAGCCACTTGATCTTCGGGCCGGAAAAATACGTGGCAAGGGGCAGCCCGGTTTTGGCCCGAAAACGATCCTGCCCGCCCTGCGCGGCCAGATCATTGCAGATTTTATCGGTGCGGGTGTCTTGCCACACGATGGCGTTGTAATAGGGCTCGCCCGTGTTCCTGTTCCACACCACCGTGGTCTCCCTCTGGTTGGTGACGCCAATAGCAGCCAAATCCGCCGGAGCGAGACCGGCCTTCTCCAGCGCGCCCGCCATCACCTTCTGCGTTCGGGCCCATATCTCCCGCGCGTCATGCTCCACCCAGCCCGGCTGCGGATAAATCTGCCCATGCTCGAGCTGGTGCACGCTGACGACATTGCCGCTGTGATCGAAAATCATAAAACGGGTACTGGTCGTGCCTTGATCGACCGCGCCGACGTATTGAGGCATAGCCTTGCTCCTGAAGCGAGAGTGCCTTATCAATGGAATCCTGGCCCACTGGGCAAGAAAATATCTCACGCAAAGACGCAGAGCCGAAAAGGAAAAAAGAGGCAAAGAAAAACCTGGCGCCTTGGCGACTTTGCGTGAGATCAGCTTTTTGGCTCCGGCTTGTCCGGGTTAGGAGAAATCTGTGGGCCATGTTACGCTCCCCATTTTAACACCCCGGCCTTGCTCCCGCAACGCCGCGCCCCACATCTCCATCGCGGGATTAGACGAGGGACGATTTTATGTTATAATCTTTCCAACGCCGCCCATAACCTCTTCATCACAATAACCCTGTTGGGAGCAAAAAATGCCTTACTCACGAATTCGGGAAGCGCCGGAAGCCAGCTCAGCCGCCACGTTGCGGGCCGTTGTGGCCGCGCTCAATAACGCATGGCATGTTCCCCAACACAGCACGCCCGCCGAAAAGCGGTTGGCGAACCTGGCCAGCCACATGCCCGAAGCGCTGGTCAAAAAGACCATCGCCCGGCTGGTGCGCCAGCGTGCGCTGGACCCAGACCTGGCGCGATTTGTCAGGAGTGAGGGGCTGGCGCGTCAGGCGGTGGCGCACTACGAACACGCCGAAGGACACATCGGCTATCCCGCCATCATCATCGGCGCACCCAACGGCGGCGTCGCCTATCTCGCGGCTTTACTGGGCGCAGCGTTTCTGCCAGCCTACTTCCTGCTCAGCTTCGCAGATCCCACCGAGCCCGACGACATCGCCAGCTATCACGAGCACGGCGCGCAGCTCATCGACGTCATCTTGAGAGCCAATCCCGACCTGCTGGCCGTTAACCACTACGATCCCATCCACGATCGCTTCCTGGTGGAGGAAGTGAACCATGTGCGATTGAAACTGCTCCATCTGCCCGAAGCCTATCAGCAGTTCATCGAGCGGCATCTGGCTCCAGACGGCGTCATTTTCTACGCCGATAATCACTTCACCTGGCGACAATATCGCATCGATGAACGGCATGCATTCCAGGTGGGCGGCCTGGGCGGATTCAGCGATCAGGATTTCATCCAGGGTTCGGAAACCATCGACGCCTGGCTGGCGAAACAAAAAAGCGACCATCGCGGCGGCTGGCAATTGCCGGGCTACCAGCTCATCCACGCCCGGGAATCAGAATGGGGTAGCCTCCCCCAATTCCGCGATGCGGTCCAGGACTTCGCCCATGAGACCGGTTATCGATTCCGCGCCATCAATGGCGAACACCCCGAAGACTTCAGCGCCCTGGCTTACACCGCATATTTGTGGGAAAGCCGTCTGCACGAACGCACGCCCAACGGCGTATTGGTGGAATGCTTCAGCCAGATCAACCCCACGGCCGCACTGCGGGCGGACCTGTTGCCCCTGTGGATGCCCTTCAACACCCGAGATAGCCTGGAACACCTCGCTCGGATGACCCCCTACATTCCCAAAAGATTGCCTGTGGGCCTTTCATTGCTGGCCAACTTCACGCGGACGCCCGATCTGCCCTCGGCCCAGGCGTGGAAAGAAGTGGCCGAAAAAATCGGGCCGGTGCACTGGATCGGTGTTCATCCCGACCGCTACCCCATGGACATCGCCTCGCTCCTCGATTACGCGCCCGATTTGCAACAATGGGTGCATGCGCATCCGGGCCAGGAGCCGCGCCCCCATCTCGCTCCTGAAGAGCTGCTGGATATGATGAAATATCTCAGCCATTACGGATCGCGGCTATTCACCTATCTGCTCAACACCGGCGACGAGGACGACGAAGACAGCCCCGGAGTGGAAGAGCCTCCCATCATGGACGCTTACGAATTCCCCGAAATGGAATGAGCCGGGCCAACGGCTCTCAAACCAAACGGAAGGCCGAAGTAATGGGCGATTGCTCGCATCTCCGGTCTTCCGTCTATTTCAAGATAATTCAATCAGCTTCCCGGGGCGGCTCCAGCTCAGACATCGCTCCCAGCGTCTCCGTTTCCGGCTCCGCCGTCTTCTCTGGCCTGAGCAGCTCTTCATACTGGTCTGAAAACAAATCCGCCGTGGGGGCGTTCAAAACCACGGACGATCCCTCCGACGATTTCTCACTACGCCCGCCATCACGGATTTTCTTCACCTGAACGCTGATGATCACCATCTGAGAATAAATCAACCAGAGATACAACAACGTGGCCACCACCGAGACAAGATTGAACAGGAAAAGCAATTCGGCCTTCTTCCGGACAATCCGCGCTTGCATCTCGTTGACTTTTTCTTGCAAATCTTCGAGATTGCTCTGCGTGTGGGCCAGCCGATCATCCACTCGCTGAGTGATGTTCAGGAGCAGCGTCGCGGTCTCGTCGGTCACGGCATCGGACCGGCCCTCAGCCGCAGTGCGGATGGTGATGCGCAACTGCTGGACGTCGGCCTGGAGACTGGAGAGATTCTCCAGAGCATCCTGAATATCTTGCAAGCCGGGCGTGTTTTCCTGAAAATGAGGAATGCTGTTCGCCACGGCAATCACGGTATCCAACGTTACCAGCCCATCCTCTACCGGCTCCAACACAGATTGAATCTTGCCAACAGTGGGGGCAAGACGGCTGTCCAGCCGCTCGCTGAGCGCGGTGAGCGCGGGATGATTCTCCTTCAGATTTTCCCCCAGGGTTTTGATATCTTCCTGTGTTTGGGCGATTTCGAAGCGGCTATCGGTCACCTTAGTCAGCGCCCGGGTCACACCCGATTCCACAACCGTCATCCCGGTCTCGACTACAGAAAACGCCTTCAGGGTTACGTCGGTGGCGATCCGATTGACGCACCAGGTTCCGATGATGCCCGAAATGCCGAATAGAATGAACAAAACGGCAATAGCGATAAACAAGCTACGCCCAACAATGACGAGGAATCGTCGGGATTTTCCCATTATCGGTCTCCAGGAAAGATTGGGGAAATTGCGAAGCGATCAAAGCGATCAAGCGGAGGAAAAAGTGTCCAACAACCGTCGTCCCCAGCGAGAATGCACTAAAAGCATCGTCACGAAAGCGCCGGTCGCGTCCACGCCCACATCGAACCACTGCCCATGCCGCCCGGGCACGAAAATCTGATGCCATTCGTCGCTGATGGCGTAGCCCACCGTGAGCGCCAGGGCCAGCCAGGCCCGACGTCCCGCAGCCAGCCACCACAGCAGCCACAAAACGCCGTAAGCCGCCGCGTGAGAAGTCTTTTTGAAGATGACATCCAACCAATCTTCGGGAAGATAGAACAAGCTGGATTGACTTGAAAACCAGAAGATGATGGCCATCCAGGCCAACGCCGCGATGAGAAAACGATAGTCAATGCGTTTGGTCATAAACCGATTTTAGCGCATTTTTCGCCTCGCGCCAAACGCATCCCTAACGATGACTATGCCAAAATCGCATTTGGTTGTATAATCACCGCAACGCATTGCAACAACGTCACCGGTCCCCCTTTCCCTCGCCATGACCGAAAAACGCGCATTCGAATCCCCCTATCTCTACGGACTGCACGACGTGGGCGGCGAACATCTCATGCTAGAGATGGACGCGCCCGGCTGGGTGTTGATCACGGAAGCTATCGGCTTCAATCCCGATAACAGACGGGGCAAAGATTACTCGCATCTCACCGATAACGGACTCAGCGTGATGGTGCGGCTGAACGCGGGCTACGCGGGAACGGGAACCATCCCCTATGAGGCGCACTATGAGGATTTCGCCCGCCGCTGCGCCAACTTCGTCGAGGCCAGCTCTGGCGCTCACATCTGGATCATCGGCAATGAGCCCAATCACCCCATCGAATGGCCAGGCGCAGATTGGGATTGGGCCACGGCGCGGCCGCGCACGCCAGACTCCGCTGGGGAAAAAATCACACCCGAACGTTATGTCAAATCTTATCTCCTTGCCCGAGACGCCATCCACGCCACGCCCGGCCACGAAGATGACTTGGTGCTGACCGCGGCCATCGCCCCCTGGAACGCACTCTGCACCTATCCCAGCAACCCCACTGGCGATTGGATTGTCTACTTTCGGCAGATGCTCAAGCTGCTGGGGCCCGACAACTGCGACGGGATCACCCTCCACGCCTACACCCACGGCGCCGATCCCAATCTCATCGATTCCGAGGCCCACATGGGCAAGCCGCATCAACGCCGACGCTACGAATTCCGCGTGTATCGGGATTTTATGAACGCCATCCCCTGGGAAATGCAGCATCTGCCTGTTTATCTCACCGAAGCGGATGAGAACGAGCCCTGGCGCAATGAAAACATCGGTTGGGTGCAACGGGCGTATGGCGAAATCGACTACTGGAACAAACGTCATCCTTTCCGCCCCATCCGCTCCCTCATCCTCTATCGCTGGTCCCGGAGCGATCAGTGGCATATCGAGGGCAAAGAGGGGGTCATCGAGGATTTCAGGCAGGCCATGCGGCCCAAATACCGCTGGGATGTCTACCAGAAGAAAGCGCCCGCACACCGTGCGACCATGCGAGTGACGTCAGCGCCCGAGTTCGGCCCAGCGGGAGAGATCATCACCGTGGATCTGGCTATCCGCAACATCGGCTCCATGACCTGGAAGAAAAACGGGCGCAACCCGGTGCGGGTGGGCTATCATTGGCGCGACAAAAATGGCAAGATCGTACACGCCCCCGATTTCCGCACAGCCCTGCCCCATGACGTGAAGCCAGGTGGATGGGTGGAGGTGGCGGCCGCGGTGGGCCTGCCCAGCATTCCCGGCAAATTCATCCTCGTATCGGACATGGTGCACGAGGGCGTCACCTGGTTCGAGGATGAAAAAAGTCGGCCCGCTCGCCGCACCATCGAGGTGAAGTTGACAGGTCGGGGCAAAGCCCTCGACGCGGTCTGGCGCTACCTGCAACACCTCAAAGAGGAAAACCAGCAGCTCAAGCGCACCTACCTGGGCCTCGAAGGCCCGCAGCCTCTGCTCGCATCCGCCCCGAGACTGGACCTGGCCTCCAATCTGGGCGGCGACTATCTGGCTCTGGGCGCAACGCCCGAAATCCCCAGGCCTGCCATGATCGATCTGGTGGACTCCCTTCCCCGCCGCAAAGACGAGCATTACGAGAGTCGGGAGCTGAGCCAGATCACCCATATTGCGGTGCACCACAGCGCCGCGCCCGCCACCATCCCACCGCGGCGCATCGCCGAATATCACGTTTACAGCGAATCGCACCAATGGCCCGGCATGGGCTACCATTTCTACATCGGCCCCAATGGAACCATCTATCACACTCAGGACCTGAAGCTCATCTCCTGGCACGTGCACAAAAACAACAGTTACACCGTGGGCGTGTGTCTAGCCGGGAATTTCACCCGCACCACGCCGCCGCGTCCCCAGCTGGACGCCGCGGCCCGGCTCATCGCCTGGCTGATGCAAGAGCTGCGCATTCCGGCCGAGTATGTGCTGGGACACAAGGAATTTCCACTCAACGCCACGGCCTGCCCCGGCTATCAGTGGGATAACGATCATCATTGGAAGAAGCTGCTGCTGGACGCCATCGAAGCGGTGCGGACGGGAAAAAGGCGAACGACGGCCAAAACCATCGAGCATTATGTGCTATTCTGGAAACACGCGGAGGATTGGGCCCGGGAGGATTGGCAAGGCGCGGCCGATTACATCGCCCGCTTCGACGCGGTTGCGGGCTTCTCGGAAGATGTGGCGCGTCTGGCCGAGTTGGTGACCATCGTGGGCGGGCCCGCGGGCGTGGGGCCGCAAGTGGAGGCGCGCCTGCGGGATGCGGGGTGCATCGTGCAACGCGTGGCCGGCAAGACCACGGAGGAGACAGCCGCACTGCTGGGGCGCATGGCGCGGGAAGGGCGCAAATTGCTCGAATAACATCACTTGGCTGTAACGATGTCACGCCCCATGGCTGGGCGCTCCTCTGCCGACAACCGACTGACGTTTGACGCATGACGCATGACGTGAGTTGGCGTAAATGGCCAGCGTGCTTCGTCAGGCGCTTTCTCGCCGTAGCAGCATAGTTACAAAACCAAACGCATAACGTCTTCCAATCGCCCGTTTTGCGTCGTGTAACGTTGACGCTTTTATGTTACACTAAGCTCATAACCGCCGTTTTCACTTTCTTGTAGTCGCCAGGAGAAGCCGCCATGAAA
>JALXAF010000365.1 GCA_026992375.1 Anaerolineae bacterium | reverse complement strand
ATCGCGTTTACATCCAATAGCATTCACCCACTCACCACTATCCACCACCGTGTCCGACCTGATTACAGCCATCGATGTAGGCACCACAAAAATCTGCACATTCATCGGCGAAATAACGCCCGAAAATAATTTTCATTTGCTGGGCGCAAATTGTTCGCGCAGCCGCGGCCTGCGGCGGGGCGTCGTGGTCAATATCGCCGCAGCCACCGAGGCCATCGCTGAATCCATCGAGAGGGCCGAGGCCAAGGCGGGCGTCGCCATCGAGGAAGCCCACGTAGGCATCGTGGGCGGCCACATCAGCTTCGAAAGCAGCTCCGGAGTCATCGCCGCGCCCCGCAACCGCGCCATTGGCTGGCCCGAGATCAATCGCGTGCTGGCCGAGGCTCAGGCCGTGCCCATCCCCAGCGATCGGGACATCATCCATGTCATCGCCCGCACGTTCACCGTCGATGGACAGGAGGGCGTGCAGGAACCTATCGGCATGCAGGGGCGACGGCTGGAGGTGGATGCGTATATCGTCACCGGGGCCCGAACTGCCATCGGCAACCTCAAAAAGTGCATCGAAAACAATGGCGTGATGGTCAAAAACCTGGTGCTGGAGCCTCTGGCCAGCGGAGAGGCGGTGCTGACGCCCGAGGAGCGGGAGGCGGGCGTGGCCGTGGCCGACATCGGCGGGGGCACCACCGACATCGCTATCTACTTGAATGGTTCGATCTGGCACACCACCATTTTGCAGATCGGCGGCAATCATTTCACCAGCGATCTGGCCACCATCCTGCACACGCCGCAGCCGGTTGCGGAGAAACTCAAGGCCCGCTATGGCCATGCCCTGCCCGAGCTCATCCCCGAAAATGAGACGGTCAACGCGCCGAGCTTTGGCGGCAAGCCCAATCAGACTTATTCCCGCCAGTTCATCGCCGAAATCCTCAGCGCCCGGGCCGAGGAGCTGCTGCTCTTCATCCAGCGAGAGATCAATCGCTCGGGCTATGGAGATCTGCTCTCGGCGGGATTGGTGCTAACGGGCGGCGGCTCTCGGTTGCCGGGCCTGGATGCGCTGGGGCGGGAGATGCTGGGGATTCCCGTTCGCATCGGCAGGCCCGCGCCCCTGGGCGATATTCCAAAAGAGATCCTGACGCCCGAAAACGCTTGCGGCGTGGGATTGCTGCTGCAAGCGGTGAAAGAAAATCCTTATTCGACCCAGCCCGCACCCTCGGGCTCCTCGTTGATGAGCAAAATCAGCCAATGGATGCGCAACCTGCTGCCCGGCTGATCACCAGATAATCCATAACCGCTAACGCACCCCGGCAAACAAACCACAAAGAGCACAAGGGCGCCAAGAACACGAAGGAAAAGTGGTTCTTTTGGATTTCGGTGAGATGCCGGGCGGATTCGCAATCCGGCGGGTCAGGTAAAGCCAATGCCCCCAGAAATCCTGTTGAGCCGAAAAAATGTATAAATTCCCCTTTGCGCCTTTATTTCTTAATGTTCTTAGTGGTTGTCGAGTGACGATCGGTGACGACCTAAGTAGTTACGATAATCCTCAATCCGCAAACAGAATTTTGGATTTCCCGGCATTTCAGTTAAGATAGAACTTCATAAAGCCTGACAGCACCCGGGAATGTGCAGCGTTCATAACAAGACGCCACTCCCCGACTTCTTGGAGGAAGATTCGATGAGCTCCCGACCTTATGTAGAAAATCTAGCTCAAATCAAAGTCATCGGCGTAGGTGGCGGCGGCGGCAACGCGGTCAACCGCATGATTCAGGAAGGCATCCAGGGCGTCGAGTTCATTACCGTGAACACAGACGCACAGGCGCTGATGCTTTCCGAGGCGCCCATTCGCGTCCGCATCGGTGACAAACTCACAAAAGGCCTGGGTTCGGGTGGTGATCCCAAAGTCGGCGAACAAGCCGCCGAGGAATCGGCCGAAGAATTGAAGGAAGTGCTGAAAGGCGCCGATATGATCTTCATCACGGCCGGAATGGGCGGAGGCACGGGAACAGGCGCGGCGCCGGTCATCGCCCGTCTTTCGCGCGAAACCGGTGCGTTGACCATCGGCGTCGTGACCAAGCCCTTCAGTTTCGAAGGCTCGCGGCGGCGGCAGATCGCTGAGGAGGGACATGAGCGGCTAAAGGATCATGTCGATACGCTCATCGTCATTCCCAACGACCGCCTGTTGCAGATCGTGGACAAGCGGGCCAGCGTGCAGGAGGCTTTCGCCACTGCGGATGACGTTCTGCGCCAGGGCATCCAGGGCATCAGCGAGCTCATCACCATCCCGGGCCTCATCAATCTGGACTTTGCGGACGTGCGCTCGATTATGAGCGAGGGAGGCGCGGCGCTGATGGCCATTGGCACGGGCCGGGGCGAAAACCGGGCCCAGCAGGCTGCGGAAGAAGCCATCCATTCGCAATTGCTGGATATCAGCATCGATGGCGCCCGGGGCATCCTCTTCAACGTCACCGGCAGCGAGGATATGAGCCTTTTCGAGGTCAACGAGGCTGCGGAGATCATCCGCCGCACCGCCCACCCCGAAGCCAACATCATCTTCGGTGCGGTCATCGATCCTTCTCTCAACGACACCCTACGCATCACCGTCATCGCCACCGGTTTCGAGAGCGCCACGCCCATGCAGGCGCCTGAGCGAGGCGTTCGCCGCGTCAGTCGCAGCCCTATTCCAGGGCAGCACGAGCCGCCGCCCGCGCCTGATAACGAAAACATCGAGATTCCTCCCTTCCTGCGCCGCACCCGTCGCAAGCGACAATAAGCGCAGAGAACCGATATTCCAAACGCCCGAGGCATTTTCGTCCGGGCGTTTTTTATTGCAACTGCGGCAAGATCGCGCCAAAGAGTGCGTAGAGCGCGATGAGGACCATGAGGCCCTCGGTCGCCAGGCCCCACCAGATCGCCTCGCCCTGGGACCAACGCGCTCGCCCGAACAAGATCGCGGCCGCGCCGCCGGCCAGCAACAGCGCCCACTTGTTCACATCGCCAGAGACTGCGCCCACGCTCAGCCAGAATCCCAGCAGCACCAGCGCTGCCACTGCACCCCAACGACTGCCGCCGGGCGAAAACAGGCCCAGCAATCCGATTGCGGCGAAGACGCTGATGGGGAGCAGCGCGGGGAAGAAGTAGCGCCCCTGGTGCTGGACGAAGTCCAGGTTGTACCAAAGATACGCAGCGGCCACCAGTCCCAGATGCAGCAGCAAGAGCCCCAGGCCCCGCATCTGAAAACGAGAGACGCGAAGCTGGCCGCGTCGCCAGCGCCAGAGCTGATAAAGCCCGCCCGCAACAATCAGGCATGAAAGCAGGGTGAGGAGAAGATAGACGCGGGCGTCCATGAACACGCCCATCCACCCGAAAACGCCCCAGAAGGAGCGGAACGTGAAGGTGACGAAGCGATCGAGGTAGCCCGTCCCCCCGTGGGCTGCGATCCAATCCAGCGTGCGGGGCTGACCAACCACCACCGCGTTGTGCCGGTCGAGGCCAAAGGGATCGTTGGGGCCGTAGAGGCTCATGTTGCGCAGCCACCAGGGCAGAGGCAGCAGCAGGGCGGGCAGCGCCAGGGCCGCGCCACTCAGCCACAACCCCACCGGAAGCGCGTGGGTCCGCCAGCCGCGCCACAATTGCCACAACCACACCGCGCCCGCCAGGGGAATGAGGATGTAGGCCTGGAATTTGGTCAGCAGGCCCAGACCGGTAAGCAGGCCCGTCACGGCCCAGTGCCCGGGCGACGTCTCCTCCTTAAGCGCGGCCAGCAGCCGGAACATGACCGCTGCAATGAACAGCTCCGCCAACGCGTCGTTGTTGATGGCCGCGCTCATGGCGATGTGCATGGGCAGAAACGCGACGAAGCCTGCGGCCAGCAGGGCCGCACGCGGGCGTTTTGGAAAAAGACGACGGGCGCTGAGCCAGATGAACAAAATCGCCAGCGCCCCCACGCTCACATTGAACAGACGCAAGGCCCAAACCTGCACGGCCAGCCTCGCGTCCTGCAACATCCACAACACGGGCGTCATCAGCAGATAGTACAGCGGCGGCTGATGCCCCTCGTAGCGCACGGGCTCGATGGAAAGCTCGAGTGGGAAGCGCTCGGCCTTCAGTTTTTCGAGATACGCCTGATCATAATCCCCGTCCCGCAGCACGGGCAACCGTCCGGTGGCGGCGATATGGGCAATGTTATTGAAATGTGCGGGTTCATCGGGCGCTTGCCACAGGGGCGTCAGCAGGGCGTATCCTGCGCCCAGCGCCAGATAAACCAGCA
>JALXAF010000364.1 GCA_026992375.1 Anaerolineae bacterium | reverse complement strand
GCTGAAGCATGATAGCGACGGGTTGATTGGACGCATCATTCGTTGATGCAACAAAATCAGCTGCTGTTCCATTATTGGCAAAAACCCGCACAGCGGGTTGAATCAATTGCGTTATGCCAAAAAAGACTACAATGACAATTATGCCAGAAGCGAATCGTCTCATGTTTGTTTTCTCCAAAAACATTGTTAGATACTCTGTGTGGGTGACCGCTAAAAATGTTAGCCACGCTTGCCCTCTTTCGCTACAACAGTGCGAAGAGAACAAACGAGTGGAAACAAGTTTGCAGGTGGTAAATCGCAAGTCGCAAACTCCTCTGTATTGCGAAACCCGCCACTTGCAACCCGCCACCTTGTTTTTCTGCATTTCCTCTTAGAAGCTGTTATGCACGTTGGCCTCGTCAAATCGAGAATTCACATCATCTGTTCGTGGAATTCGCCGCTGATAACGCCGATGCGACAGATTTCCGCGGATTTTTCAGATTGAAAAAGGATCTTTCTGCGAAAATCCGCTCTGATCCGATTTTTCAGCGTCATCCGCGGCGAATCGAAAAGCGAATGATATGAAGATGGTTAGAATTTGGCAGCAAGTTCATAACAGACTCTAGCTGCGTTGAGCTAATAGGGCCACGTTAAAAAACCGTCTTCGTGGTCCATTCAAGAAAATAGTTGTATGTGTTGAACAGTGATCCCCACTCAAACCCCGAACCTAAACATGAACCGGGCCACAAATGTGAGAATCACTCAATGTGGGGCCGGTTTTGCCATTTGCTCCATCCTGCATAAGGCAACCATCTTTAGCTGGACTTCATAGCATCCCAGAACGTATTCGGTTTACGATCGCGATTTAATTTACTATTCTCTCATTGCTCGATAACACTAACGCAACTACTGACGTACTTGACTTTAATCCTTTAGAAAGCCATAATGGCTCGAAATTTTGAAGACATGATGGGAGAAATAGAAAAAAACGCTTAGGGCCTCCATCTTCTTCGCGTCTTCGTGGCGAAAAGTGGTGGCGAAAGCTTGACGCACATATTCATCAAGCTCTAACACACTCCAATTAAAGCATACCTTTCCGCTTTTGTCAATGCCTTATTGCCACTTTCGGCAATATATATTTCCTTTTTAGGATAATCTTCTCTGAAAGATTCTAGGCATCATCCGAGACCGTGCTCAGAAGATATGGCCCCTGCGGGGCAGGTCGCAAGTGGCAAGTAGCAGGTGTAACGCAGTCACGTTGTCAGCATTGAATTTGCACCCGCAACCTGCGACGTGCTACAAAGATCGATAACTTTTTCTCGATCTCGATACGCTAAGCGCCTACACTTAGTCAGATGTAGGCAAAAAAAAACGGCTCAACAGATGATCAAAGTCAAGAGTCATCTGCATGGCCGGTTTTGCCATTAGCTCCATCCAGCATAAGGCAACCATCTGTGGCTGGATTTCATTGCTTCCTGTTTTATTCAATTGCCTGCTACTATACCTGGCGTTGCCGTTTTCGTCAAGCGGCCTGTCCTCGCCGTCAGTAATCCACCATCCCGTTCTGGGGAGGCGAACGTTTTTTGAGGAGCGAATGTTCGCATTCCCATCCGCCCGGCGTCGGTTGGCTTTTTTCTTTCGCGCTGGGGGGGCGAGCATGGGTGTTGTGCTGTTGTTTCGCTGGCGGACTATTGACGGCGTGGCCGTCTTGCTGACGGCGTTGCTGATGGGTCTGTGGATTCTCTATTGTCTGGATAAATCCCGGCCACAAGTCGAGCCGCCCGTGTGATGCAAGTGGGCTGACGCTGACCAGAAGCGGGGCCCGGTTTGCCATCCTGGGTGCGATCTGCGACAATTTTGCTCGTTTCCCGTCCCCATTCTCATTTCCCACCCTCATCATGTCATCGAAACCCCTGGTTCACATCTACACCGATGGCGCATGTCTGGGCAATCCCGGCCCGGGCGGCTGGGCTGCGCTGCTGCGCTACAACGGCTACGAGAAAGAGCTGGTGGGCGCCGCCAGCAAGACCACCAACAATCGCATGGAGCTGCGAGCGGCCATCAACGCGCTAAATGCGCTCAACAAACCCTGTCGCGTGGTGCTGCACACCGATTCCCAATATCTGCGACAGGGAATCACCCGATGGATTCAAAACTGGCAGCGCAACGGCTGGCGCACCGCGGGCAAGAAACCTGTCAAGAACAAAGATTTGTGGATGGCGCTGCTCAAGGCCATCGAGCCCCACCAGGTGCGCTGGGAGTGGGTGAAGGGCCACGCCGGGCACGAGGGAAATGAGCGAGTGGACGCGCTGGCGTCCGAAGCCGCCCGCACCAAAGCCAAAAACGCGCCGCCCGATCTGGGCGAGTGAGGGGCTTAGGGAGAAAGCAGGAAACGATACAGCATGATGTTTGACGTTTTACGCATGACATGGGTTGGCATGGATGGCTGGCATTGCTTTGTCAGGTGTTCTTTCGTCGCGGCCCGCATGGTTACGAAAACACAAATCGTTCCAGCGCGGCGGCCACGGGGTGTTCAGCCAGGGGGGGAGCGATCCACCTGGCCGCGGCGCGCGCCGCGGGCGTGGCGTCCGCGGGCGCGGCGCTCAGGCCCGCCCAGCGCAACATGCTTACATCGTTGCCCGCATCGCCAATGGCCATCACTTCGTCTTGCCGGATGCCCCATTGCTTAGCAATCCAGGCGATGGCCGCGCCCTTGCTGGCCCGTTGGTTCACCGCTTCGACGAACCAGTGATGCGAGCGCACCACCTCGGCCCGATCTCCCAGCCGGGCCTGGAATGCGGCCAGCAGCACGGCCGCACGCGACTCATCGGGCTGGGCCGCCAGCAGCTTGATGAAATCGCCGTCGAGATGCGCCAGGGCGTCGGGATCGTAGCGCAGGGTTTTGCCCAGCCAGTACGCGTCCTCTTCGGGCGAGAAGGCGACGCGCTCCATGAGGATGGCGTCGGGCGTGTAGAAGACGGGAACCGCGCCCTGCTCCCGGGCGATGGCCGCGCCCTCCTCCGCCACCTCGCGGGGAATGGTCAGCGTGTGCAGGATGCGGCCATCTCGCAACGCGATGACCGCGCCCTGGCCGCCCACCACAGGTTCATCCTCCTGCACTTCCAGCAGATCGAGAAAATCGTCGATGGTGCTGGGGATGCGGCCCGTGGCGATCACCACTTTCACGCCCAGTTTGCGGGCCCGACGCAAGGCTTCGATGTCTTCTTCGGCGATGTGGCCGGTGTGATCGACCAGGGTGCCGTCCAGGTCGCTTACGAAAAGTTTGATCATGATGCGCTGGTTATCTCCAAAATCCGGTCGCGGCCGGAGAGATCTTTGTGAATGCGAATGCGGGCACGGGGAAATTGACGCCGCGCCAGCGCCATGACGGCCCGACCCTGATCATGCCCAATCTCCAGCAGGATGACGCCATGGGGACGGAGGCGGGAGGGAGCCTGGGCGATGAGCCGCTCGATCAAATCCAGGCCCGCGGGGCCGCCGAACAGGGCCTGCGCGGGTTCGTATTGCGCCACTTCGGGGGCCAATGTCGCCGCATCTCGCTGAGCCACGTAAGGGAGGTTGGCCAGCAGCAAGTCCACCGGCTGGGGCAGGGGCGTCAGCAGGTCGCCTTGCAGAAAGATGACGCGATGGCTCAGGCCCAGACGCCGGGCGTTTTGCCGCGCGACTTCCAGTGCCCCGGCGCTGATGTCGGTGGCGTAGATGCACGCATCTGGCGGCGCGTGCTTGGCCAAGACGAGGGCAATGGCCCCGCTGCCAGCGCCGATGTCGGCGGCGATGGCCCGGGGACGCTTTTGCAGCCAGCCCAGGGCTCGCTCCACCAACTCCTCGGTCTCGGGCCGGGGAATGAGCGTCTGCGGCGAGATGTAAAGTTCGATGTCGTAAAACCAGCGGCGGCCCGTGATGTAGGCCAGGGGCTCGCGGGCCGCGCGGCGGGCCAGCAGCGCCCGAAAGGTCGTCTCCTGTTGGGGCGAAAGGGGATGCTCGGGATGCGCCAGCAGCCACGCGCGTTGCACCCCCAGCGCGTGAGCCAGCAGCAGCTCCGCGTCCAGCTCGGACGTATCGACGCCGGCGCGGGTCAGCTCGCTGGTCGCGAAGGAGAGCATTTGGGCGACGGTGGGGCGTGTCATCGGGCGAATTTATCATAGCCCCCTCCCAGCCTCTCCCGCTTCGGCTGGCACCTTGCAGGGAAGGAGCCCTATGCCTTGCAAATCTGTTTGGCGGATGGTCATCTCCCTTTCCCGAACACAGGCGCAGCGAGTATCGGGGG
>JALXAF010000363.1 GCA_026992375.1 Anaerolineae bacterium | reverse complement strand
TGCTCACCATTGGCCAGCTCGCCGATCTGGTGAACCGGCGCATCAATGGCGGACAATACGTCTATTTCAACCAGAACCGCCACGTCAACCCCACCAACGTCTGTGCGTTCCACTGCAATTTTTGCTCCTTTGCCCGCCACAGCGACGACGAGCCGGGCGCTTACACCTGGACGCCCGAGCAGATCGTGGCGCGCATCCGCGACGACGTGCATCCTCGCGTGACCGAGTTTCACATCGTGGGCGGCCTGCATCCCGACCTGGGTTTCGAGTATTACGAAGATGTGCTGCGGGCGTTGAAACGGGCCTATCCCAACGTGCATCTAAAGGCTTTCACCGGCGTCGAGATCGACTTCTTCTGCCAGATGACGGGCCTGGATCACGAGACCATTCTGCGTCGGCTGATGGACGCGGGCCTGGACTCCATGCCCGGCGGCGGGGCCGAGATATTCCACCCCGACATCCGTCGCCGCATCTGCCCCGAAAAGGCCGACGCCGAGACCTGGCTGGCCGTGCATCGCACCGCGCACAGGCTGGGCCTGCGCACCAACGCCACCATGCTCTACGGCCACATCGAACGCTACGAGCACCGGGTGGATCATCTACTGCGCCTGCGGGAGCTGCAGGACGAGACCGGCGGCTTCCAGACCTTCATCCCCCTGCGCTATCATCCTGAAAACAACAATCTGGGCCGCCAGCTCGACTGGACCAGCGCCCACGACACGCTGAAGACCATCGCAACCAGCCGACTGCTGCTGGACAACTTCCCGCATGTCAAGGCCTACTGGGTGATGCTTACCCCGCCCATTGCCCAGCTTTCGCTGCATTTCGGCGCAGATGACATTGATGGCACCGTAGTGGAAGAGAAAATCTACCACGACGCAGGCGCCACCACCGAGGAATTCCTGGATAAATTCGACTTGCTGCGGCTGATCAAGGCAGCGGGCAAAACTCCGGTGGAACGAGACACGCTCTACAACGTTATCGAGATATACGACAAGCCTTTGGAAGCCTATGCGCCCGATAGCCGCAAGACCCGCCGCGGCAGGCTGAAAGTCGCCCACATCGAACTCAACTGAACACTGAACACCCCATGCACGCCCTCCCCATCCCCGCCTCCTACGAATTTTACGCCGAACTGACCACCGCCATCCACCTGGCCCGACAGGCGGGTGATCTGCTCCTCAGCATCCATCGTCAGGGCCCGCGACGCATCGAGACCAAAAACACCGCGGTGGATATGCTCACCGAAGCGGACACCGCCAGCCAAACCCTCATCACCAACGCCATCGCCGCCCGTTTTCCCGACCACGACATCATGGCCGAAGAAGAAGGAGGAGATAAAACCGGCAGCGGACGTGTGTTGTGGCTGGTGGATCCGCTGGACGGCACCACCAACTTCGCCAGCCGATTCCCGATCTTCGCCGTCTCCATCGCCTTGTGGGTGAATGGCAGGCCCGCCATCGGCGTGGTGCAAGATGTGGTGCGAGAGCGCACCTACTGGGCCGCTTCCGGGCAGGGCGCGTGGATGGCTACGCCCGAGCGTCTGGATGAAACCCGACTGCAAACATCTCAGACCAGCGAGCTGAACCAGAGCCTGCTGGCCACAGGATTCCCCTATGTGCGGGCCACAGCCAAAGACAACAACCTGGCCGAATTCAACTATCTCATGCCCCGGGCGCGCGGCATCCGCCGGGCCGGAGCCGCAGCGCTGGACCAGGCGTGGGTGGCCGATGGTCGGTTGGATGGCTATTGGGAGGCCCGGCTTTCACCCTGGGATTGGGCCGCGGGCGTGTTGCTCATGCTCGAAGCGGGCGGCGTGGTCACGGACTATGCTGGCAATCCCTGGGGGCTGGGCGCAGATCAAATGGTCGCGGCCAATCCTTACCTGCATGAAAAACTGCTGACCGCGGTGCAAACTGCGCGCCGCGAAGCCGGTCTCTGAACTGCCGCCATGACTGGCTGCGCACTGATAGGGGATTTCTCGGTCGCTGCGCTCCATCGAATTGACGCTCCCAAACTCGATTTGACGAGGCCGAAGTGCATAACAGCCAGCGCCGGGGGATGAAGTCCCCCGGCTAGAAACAGCGCCCCTGCGGGGCGAGCCGGGTTTATCCGGCGCTGTTCTGTAGCCCGGCGATGAAGGCGCCGGGCGGACGTGGCAAACGCCACTATGACCGATTTAATTTGTGAACACTCATTACTCGGCCGATGGTGCAACGAAAAAAGGAAGTCATTTCAAGACGTTCACTAACAGTCTCTAACCCACCCCTGCCCCCTGCTCCCAGCCCCCTGCACCATGTACATCACCGACAGCCGCAAGCGTCAGAAGGCGAAACGACGACGACGGATACTGTTTTTCCTCGTCCTGCTGATTGTCGGCGTTTTCCTCTTCTACCGTCAGGACCCGGACTGGATTCCCAATCCCTTCGAGCCTACGCCCACGCCCACCACCTCGCCCACCGTCTATATTTTGAATGCTGAGCTGGCTATCTCGGATGGGCATCTGGAGAAAGCCATCGAATCCTACCGACAATATCTGGCTTTGGTCCCGGACGACGCGAAGATATGGGCCACCCTGGCGCGCTGGCAGATATGGCAAGGCGAAGAGGAGGATGCACTGGGAAGCGCCCAAAAGGCCATCGAACTGGACGAAGCGGATCCCTTCGCCAATGCCGTCTACGCCTGGGCGCTGGATTGGAACAATCGGATCGATGATGCCATCGCCGCGGCTGTTCACGCCATCGATCTAAACCCAAACCTGGCCGAAGCCCGGGCCTACATGGCGGAAATCTACGCGGATGCTGGCAACTGGGGACGCGCAATCGAGGAGGGCAATGAAGCGGTGCGGCTGAATCCCCAAAGTGTGGACGCGCGTCGCGGTTTGGGATACGTGTACAACAGTCAGGGAAAATACAAGCAGGCCATCGAACAATATCAGGAAGCCATTCGCATCAATCCCAACCTGCCGCGGCTGTATTATGAATTGGGGCAAAATTACGTGGCGCAGGGCGACTATGAGAAAGCCATCGAGAGCTTCCGCCATGCGCTCAAACTCAATCCCGATTACGACGAAGCCTACGACGCCCTGGGGTGGGCGTATTATTACATGGACGATCCCGAGCGGGCCATCATCGAGCTGCAACACGCGGTGGAGCGCAACCCCAATAACACCGCGGCCTGGGCGCATCTGGGCATGGCGCTGTATCGCCGTCAGCGTTATGAGGACGCGGTGGGGCCTCTGGAGAAAGCCATCGAGCAAGGCGCTGATAACGAGGCTTACTATTACACACTGGGCCTCTCCTATGTCTATGGCGAGCCCCGCCAATGCGATAAGGCTATTCCCTGGCTGCAGAAAGCGCTGGAAGTCAACCCTTATTCGCAGCCTGCGCTCTCGGGACTGAAGACGTGCGAAGAAAATCCGGAGGGATGAGGCGCGCCTGGGGATGGGCGGCGACTTGACGCCTGTTTTTCTAGCCAATTCATTCTCTGTGCTACAATTAGCAGCTATTCAAAAACGACACAGCGTGCAAAGCCTTGAAATATCTCTCCGCCATCAGTGACTTTTTACGCCGCAACGTAATCAAGCGGCTGCTCATCTGGATAGGAATCGGCGTTAGTGCGCTGTTTCTGTATTCAGCGCTACGCGGGTTGCGGCTGCCATTGGTGTGGGAGTCGATGAAGCACGCCAATTACTGGTGGATTATCCCTGGCGTGGCTGTTTATTTTGTGGGCGTGCTCATCCGCACCTGGCGCTGGCATTACATGCTGCGACAGTTCAAACCCGTGTCGGTCAGACGCCTGTTTCCGGTTGTGTGCATCGGCTACGCGGGCAACAACATCTATCCGGCTCGGGCGGGCGAGGTCATCCGCTCTTACGTGCTCAAAAAGAACGAAGACATCCCCATCAGCGGCAGTCTGGCGACGGTGCTGGTGGAACGCATCTTCGACGGGTTGGTGATGCTGCTCTTCGTTTTTCTGGCGCTCCCCTTTGTCTCAGGCATTCCACAGCAATATCGCAGCTTCGTCGTTATCCTCAGCGTTATCTTCGGCGTGGCGCTGGTTCTTTTCATCGCCGTAGCCGCCCGTCCTGCGTGGGTGATAAAGCTGTACGCTCCCCTTGCAAACCACATTCTCCCCGCCAGGCTCCGCCCCAAATTCGACAGCGTGGTCGAACGTTTCTTATTCGGATTGGCGTCGTTGCAAAGCCCCAAAGATGTGGTTATGATTTTCTTTACATCGGTGCTCATCTGGCTGGCGGAAACGATGAAGTACTGGTT
>JALXAF010000362.1 GCA_026992375.1 Anaerolineae bacterium | reverse complement strand
TTGACTTCTCATTCAACACTCATCGAAACTTTGACTGGAGTATTTCATGCCTCACGATTTTTCCTCCATCGAACAAGCCATTGCCGTTTTGCAGGACACCTCCCGCCGGGAGCTGGAGCGCGTAACCTCCGTTTCTTATCTGGAGGAAGTCGGAACGCCCGAGGCCATCGACGCGCTGATCAGCGTTCTCGACGATGATGATTACGGCGTGCGTTGGGCCGCTGCCGAGGCCCTGGCCAAACTGGGCGCGGCCGCGGCTCCTGCAGTGCTGCGCGCCATCCTTGCTCCCTACACCGATGATCGTTTCCGCGAATCAGCGCATCACATCTTCAAGGAAAACAGCGATCCACAGATTCGCGAAGCCGCGCAACCGCTGATTCACGCGCTAGAAACATCGACGGGCGTCGACGATCTGACTGAAGCCGCCAAACTGCTGAAAAGGCTCACTGCGTAAACCCATGCGAATCCTCATCACCGGCGGAGCGGGCTTTCTCGGCTCGCATCTCACCGATCGCTTTTTAGCGGAAGGGTGCGAAGTCATCGTGCTCGATAACCTCATCACCGGCAATCTAGAGAACATCGCCCATCATTTCGGTGACGCGCGTTTTCAATTCATCAAACATGATGTGACCAACTACATCCATGTGCCGGGTCCGTTGGATGTGGTCATGCACTTCGCATCGCCCGCCAGCCCCATTGATTTCGATCGCATCCCCATCCAGATTCTCAAGGTCAACTCGCTGGGCACGCACAACGCGTTGGGCCTGGCCATGAACAAGGGAGCGCGCTTCTTCCTGGCTTCCACCTCCGAGGTGTATGGCGACCCACAGGTGCATCCCCAGCCAGAAAGCTACTGGGGCCATGTCAATCCCATCGGCATTCGCGGCGTTTACGATGAATCCAAACGCTTTGCTGAATCCATCACCATGGCCTACCACCGCGCCCACGGCCTCGACACCCGCATCGTGCGCATTTTCAACACCTACGGCCCGCGTATGCGTCTGAATGACGGCCGCGTCATCCCCAATTTCGTCAGCCAGGCCCTGCGCGGCGAACCCCTCACCATCTATGGCGATGGTCGGCAGACCCGTTCCTTCACTTTTGTGCAGGACGAGGTGGATGGATTCTTTCGGCTGCTGATGTCGGATGAGGTTTATCCGGTCAACATCGGCAACACCGTCGAAACCACCATGCTGGAGCTGGCGGAGACGGTGAACAGGCTCACCGGCAATCAGGCCGGCGTCACCTTTTTGCCCCTGCCCCACAAGGACGACCCCAAGAAACGCAAACCCGATATCACCCGCGCCCGCACCATCCTGGGGTGGGAGCCGCAGACCTCGCTCGAAGCGGGCCTGAAACAGACCATCGCCTGGTTTCGCAAACAGATGTAAGGGCGCAAGCGCGAAGTCAGTCGTCAGGTCGTCTTGCAATTATGCCTCAACTCCTCCATCCCTCGCCCCAGCCCGTGCACCGAAGGGCCGCCCGCGGCGCGTACTGGCGGGCGTTGGCGCTGGTTTTTCGCTGGGGCAAGGTGCCCTTCTCGAAAGCCCTGGGGAGATTGCAGAAGCGGGCCCCGTGGCCGGGCCACGACGCGAACTGGCAAACGCTGGAGGAATACGCCCGCTGGCTGCCCGGGCATGTGCGCTGGAAGCCCGATCGTCTGAGCGGACTCATCGATGTGTTCCCCACGCGCGAGACCATCGCCGCGCAGTTCAGGCAAAAGGGATATTTCGAAGAGGATTGCGACGGGCTAGCCTACTTTTCAGCCCAGAACTTGATCCAGTTCGTCGAAGACCCTAATAAAATCACCATTGTCACCGTGGTGCTAGATCCTTTCACCTTCAAAGAAAAGGCGCTGATTTATTCGGCGCACGTCATCGTTGTGTTTCAATATCGGGTCAAATGGCGGGTGATTTCCAATGATACGCTTTATGACGCCACCTTCGATTCCTTCGCCGAGGCGGTGCAATTCAACCCCTATTGCCGAGATCACCCCGTGCTGTGGACGGAAGTGAGGGACAAAGACCTCCATCTCTACGCGTCCGGCTCTAATCTGCTGAAAGTGGAGAAGAAGATGCAAGAGGTGTGGCGAAAGAAAGAGATGGGATCGTTTTTGGCGTAAAGACTCTGATTTGTTCCTCCACCCGCTCCGAGATGGGCGGGGAAATGAGCAGGTCGCGAGGCTGTAGGTCTGAGGAGGCCCACTTATGAATGTTCATAAATTAAATCAGTCATAGCGGCGTTCGTTACGTCCGCCCGGCGATGAAGTCCCCCGGCGCTGGCGGCGGGCGAGAAGCGCCCCCGGCCTATGACCGGATTATTTTGTCAATGTCCATCAGTCGGTGAGCACAAAACGGAAACTAACGCCCTTTTTGCCGCGACGACACGGCGGAAGCGAAAATACGAGGCCAACAACATTCCATTCGAATTGGACACACCCGAACCAATTGCTCAAATCAGGAGCCAATCATGTCCGTTACAGCCATCGTAGGCGCCCAATGGGGCGATGAAGGCAAAGGTCGCATCATCGACTTCCTGGCCCAGCAGGCCGATGTGGTCATCCGCTTCCAGGGCGGCGATAACGCCGGACACACTGTCATCAACCAATATGGCAAACGCGCGCTGCATCTGGTTCCCAGCGGCATCTTCAATCCAGTCACCCAGAACATCATCGGCGCGGGCTGCGTGGTCAATCCCGCCTCGTTGTTGGAGGAGATGGCCCGGCTGGAGGCCGCGGGCGTGACGCTGGGTAACCTCTGGATCAGCAACCGGGCGCAGATGGTGATGCCCTACCATCGGATGTTGGACGCGCTGGAAGAGGCCGCCCGGGGCAAAGACAGCATCGGCACCACCAAACGAGGCATTGGCCCGGCTTATGCAGATAAGGCCGCCCGTTCGGGCCTGCGCATGGGCGATCTGCTCCATCCCCATTGGCTGGAGGCCCGGCTAAACGACGCACTGCGTACCGCCAACCGTAAGTTGCAACTCCTGGGCGGCCGGCCGGTGGATGAGCGAGAGCTAAACGCATTGTTGATGGATTACCGCCAAAAGCTGAGGGATCGGATTGTAGACGTCATGCCTCTGTTGCGGCAGGCCCTGAATGCTGACGCCGACATCCTGCTGGAGGGGCAACTGGGCGTGATGCGCGACCTGGATTGGGGAATCTATCCCTATGTGACCAGCAGTAATCCCACCGCCGCCTTCGCTCCCATCGGTGCGGGCCTGCCCGCGAGATCGCTGGATCGAGTCATCGGCGTGGTCAAGGCTTACAGCACTGCAGTGGGCGAGGGCCCCTTCCCCACCGAGCTGCTGGACGAGACCGGCGACCGGCTGCGGGAAGCGGGCGCTGAATTCGGGGCCACCACCGGTCGCCCGCGGCGTTGTGGCTGGTTCGATGGCGTAGCCGTTCGCTACGCAGCCTGGCTCAACGGCATGACGGGCCTGGCCGTCACCAAGCTGGACGTGCTGGACGCGTTCGACGAGCTGCAGATCTGCGTTGGTTACCGACTGCCCTCGGGCGAGCTGGTCACCGACGCCATGCCCGATACCCCCCTGCTTTACGGCGTGACGCCCGTCTACGAAACCTGGCCCGGCTGGCGCAGCGACACCACCCGCGCCCGCAGTTGGGATGACTTGCCCCGCGCGGCCCGGGCCTATCTGCACCGCATCAGCGAGCTGGCGGACGTCCCCATCGCCTACGTCTCCGTGGGCCCCGAGCGGGAGCAGATGTTTGATGTGAGTTAGGCCAGGTGTAGTATACTTGCCCTGCATGACAAACGTTGCGACCTCATCCCCCCCTTCTACTGCGCCATCGGCGAAAAGCCCCCCCCGCTACGGCTACTGGCTGGCCCTGGCCTTGATGATGATCCTCTACGTGGTTATCTTTACAGGCCTGGCCTTCAATCAGCACGCGGCCCTGCGCACCCACAAAGCGGATCTGGGACAGATAGATCAGGCCATCTGGAACACCAGCCGCGGGCGATTTGTGGAGGAGATCAAGCAGGATTTCCTCTCCACCCGCCTCACCGATCATGTGGAGCCCATCTTCATCCCCGTCAGCGTCGCGTTCTGGCTGTGGGACGACGTACGGGCCATCCTGTTGCTGCAAGTCCTGGCCCTGGCTCTGGGTTCCATCCCCCTCTTTGCCCTGGCCCGGAGCAAACTGGGCGGCGCTCTGGCGCTGGGCTTCGTCGCGGCCTACTTCCTCAATCCCTCGCTGCAATCCGCAGCCCTAACCGAATTTCACGCCATTCCTCTGGCGGTTCCCTTCATCCTGTGGGCCTTTTGGGCCGCTGACGAGAGACGCTGGCGACAGGCCGTCGTGGCGGCGCTGCTGCTGGCTGCAGTCAAAGAAGAAGCCGCGCTGTTGGCCGTGGGCCTGGGAGCCTGGATCATCTGGCGGGATTTCATTACCGACAGACGGGTGAAGCAAGGCGCACTCCTCGGCGTGGCCGTGATTCTCCTGGCCCTGCTCTGGTTCTTCATCGCCACCTTCGTCATCGTGCCCGCCTACGGCGCCCAGGTCCATCACACCGCCCAATCGATTTACTTCGAGCGCTACGGCGAGTTGGGCGATTCTCCCCTGGACATCGTCAAAACCATCGCACTGCATCCCCGACTGGCGTGGTCGGTGGCCACCGAACCGGCCCAGGTGCGCTATCTGCTGGGGCTCTTCGCGTCCTTCGGCTTCCTGAGTCTGCTGGGATTGGATGTGTTGCTTTTGGCCCTGCCCCTGCTGCTGGCCAACCTCTTCAGCGCGTATCCCGCCCAATACTACGGCGATTTTCACTACACCGCGCCCCTCATCCCCTATTTCGCCGCGGCCGCCATCTATGGGCTGCGTCGTCTACTGACATTCTTCCGCAGCGCTGGCCTGGCCCGCGGCCTGCTGGCTCCCCTTGCCCTTATCTGGCTGCTGGGATGGTCGGGTTACGTTTACGCCCAGGAGGGACGCGGGCCCCTGGGCGGTGCGTACGACCGGGCCGAGATCACGCCCCACCAGCAGCTACTCCACCATTTTCTGATCCAGATTCCCCCGGATGCGCCGGTCACAGTCACCGCTGCACTGCACCCGCATTTGTCCCATCGCCGATTCATCTACCAATTCCCCCACGGGCCGAACGCCCAACCGCCCGCCCGGCCCGCACAATGGGCCCTCATCGACGTTACCGGAGACACCGACATGGCTCCGGGCGACCTGCGCGACGCAGTGATGGCCTTGCTCGCGGATGATTGGGGCGTAGTGGACGGTGCCGACGGCTATCTGCTGCTGCATCGCGGCGCGTCAAACCGCGTCATTCCCGACGCCTTTTATGACTTCGTTCGCACACCTGACGACGCGGCCGCACGCTCGCAAACCTATCCCCTGACCTTCGCCCGCATCACCGCCCGGGCGTGGCCTCGCTGGCGGCAGGCGCGCGTCATCACCGAATGGCTGGTGGGCTCCAGCTATCAGCCGGGCACAGTGCGTCCCTGGTTGGAGTTGCTTACGCCCTCCGGCAAACTGCTTTACACCTACGATCAACTCGCTCCTCCTGCGCTGATCTGGTATCCGCCTAAGCGCTGGCGGCCTGGCGATCGTATTCGCATCACCACCCTGCCCTTGTATCCGCCCCGCTACTGGGGCGCGGGCGTGGGCGTTGTTCATGGCCCCGATCCCTTCCAGCCCAACCATCGGCTGCCCGCCTCTGACGCCGCCCCGGGCGTCGAAATCCAGGCGGAGAATAACACGCTGGCCCTACCCGCGGCCTGGCAATGGCGGCGCGACAATGTCCTGAGCGTCATCTCGCCGCAAACGCTGCTGGCGCCCGGTCTGGGGGCGCGTATCCAGCCCCGAGGTCGCGAGATGACGATGGATTTTCGCACCGAGGCGGGAACGCTGATCCCTCTGCGGGCTTGGCTGCCCAACGCCGCTCCCGCGGCCGGACGCCTCTTCGATTTCTGGATGCGCTGGGAGCAGGGCGTTCCCGAGGGCTATCAGCCCTTCGTGCATCTGCGGCGCTCGGGACGAAACATCGTGCAGAAGGATGGCCCGCCTATGATCTTCCTCCCCCTGGATGCGCAACGGCCCGTCAACGACTGGCGGGAATTCATCATTCCCGCGGACGCGGCGCAGCCGGGCGATGAGCTCGACCTGTTCGTCGGCCTTTACAACCTCGAGACAGGTCAGCGGCTCGACATCCTCGGGCCCGATGGCAAACTGACGGGCAACGAGGCCCTGCTGGGAACCTGGCATCTGGCCCCGCCCCCCGTTCCCGATCAACCTTGCGCCTTGCTGGAAGACACTTGCCTCTCTCAGCCCTGAAAACTTTAACCCGGCGTAACTGCTAACGCACCCCGATTAACAAACCACGAAGGGCACAAAGACACTAGGAACACGAAGGGAAAATGTATAAATTTCCCTTTGCGCCTTTACGTCTTAGTGTTCTTAATGCTTTTTCGGGTGACGACATTAGCAGTTGCTAAATTAAATTGGATGCCTCCCATTTCGGTTGAAAGCTGGGCGACGCAGGTCGCCCTTCAGCCCGCAGGGCTCAATAGAGCGACTTGAGTCGACGATTGGGGCTACTGGCGGGCGCTGGCCGAATGAATCATCTCCTCGAGATCATCCATCACCGATCTTCCATCCTCAACTTCGGAGCTTTCCATGTTCGATTTCAACGAGTATCAGAAACTGGCCCTGCGCACCGCCGGCAACCACGGCGATTTCGACAAGACCATGATGTACACCGCTTTGGGCCTCAATGGCGAGGCGGGCGAGGTGGCCGAACATATCAAAAAAGCCTTCTTCCACGGCCACGAGTTGGAGCGGGACAAGCTGGAAAAAGAGCTGGGCGACGTGCTCTGGTATCTCGCGGTCATGGCCGACACTTTGCACATTCCCCTGGAAGATATCGCCCGGCGCAACATCGAAAAACTGGCCAGGCGCTATCCTCAGGGCTTTTCAGAAGAGCGCTCCCGAAACCGCGATGACCAGTAATCCATGCCGAGCAAGCATTGTTCGAAGATGGGGCCGATGATGAGCAGACGCTTTCGACTGGCGCTCCTGCTGTTGCTTCTCCTGGGCGTCTTGCTGCGGCTCCAGCATCTGGATGTGCAAAGCCTGTGGTATGACGAAGGCGTGACCGCGCGCGTCTCGCAGATGAGCGTCACCGAACTGGCCCGATGGACCGCAAACGACATCCAGCCGCCCCTCTACTACCTGCTGCTGGGCGGATGGCTGCAGCTGTTCGATCCCTGGCCTGGCAACATCGCGTATCTCATGCGATTCCTCTCAGTCGCCTTCGGAGCGCTGCTCATTCCCTTGTTGGGGATCATGGCCCGCAAGCTGTGGGATGACTGCGCGGGCCTGCTCGCCGCGTTCGTCGCGGCCATCTCGCCCCTGATGGTGTATTACAGCCAGGAGGCCCGCATGTACGCCATGCTCATCTTCCTGGTCACCCTGGCGGCCTGGTGGGTGGCGGCCCTGCTTGAGCACAGCTCACACAGCGGGACGAGAAATCGGGCCGAGCGCAAAAGACTGCTTTATCTGGCACTGTATGCGCTGACGGGCCTGGCCGCGATGTACACCCACTACTTTGCCGGATTTGCGCTGCTGGCCCTGGCGCTCTACTGGGCCCATGTGTGGGTTCGGGAAAATCACAATCCTCGAGCCCTGGCCGGATTCGTCCTCGCCAACAGTGTCATCCTGCTGGGATACCTGCCCTGGCTGCCCGCCATGCTGCGCCGTTTTCAGACCGACAGCAGCTATTGGCCGGGCTTGTTGAAACCGGGTGAGGCCCTGATGCATGCGGCAGACAACTTCACCGTTGGAGCCACCGAGGTCTTTCGGGAAGAAGCCGCATTGAGACTACTGCCCGGGTTCGGGCTGGCCGCATTTCTGTGGCTGATAGCCCTGGCCGCGGTCAAACGCCGGGGCGGGCAGCGTCCCCTGGCGCTGATCCTGCATTGGCTGCTGCTGCCGCCCGCGTTCATCCTGCTCCTGGCCTACCACGCGCCCAAATTCAACCCCCGCTATCTGCTCATCAGTTGGCCCGCCTGGGCGCTGCTCATTGGCGGCGGATCGGCAGCGCTTTGGCGGCCCGAACGCTGGCTGCAAGCCCTCCCCGTCTGGCTGCGCCCCACCGCTCGCATCCTGGCCGTGGGCACACTGCTGTTGCTGACCACAACCAGCGCCTTGGGCCTGGACAACTGGCGCAACGACCCCAACTTCGCTAAAAGCTCCTGGCGCGAAGCCATCGCCTACATGTTCGAGCACCGCCAGCCCGATGAGGCCGCGCTGCTGGTCTCGGGGCACGCCTTCCCCGTGTTCGATACATATCTGCCGCCCGACGCTCCGCCGCCCTGGCAGGTTCCCCGCTATCGCCTGCCCGACATCGAAATACTGGATGTGACCCAGGTGTTGGGCTGGCAAGAAAGCGCGCGAGCGCTCAACCAGGACCTGGCGGACTATGGCGGCGTCTGGCTCTTCCTGTGGCAGGACGACGTGGTGGATCCGGCCCACGTGGTGACCACCCAGCTCGGGCGCTACGCCCGCGAGTTGCCCGTCCCCCCCTTCGCCTTTTTGGGATTGCGGCATTATCGCCTCCCAGATGACTTTCATGCGCCCGAACAGCCACCCGTCACCCTGCCGGGAACGACCTTCGGAGATGGCCTGGAGTTGGTGGGGCTTGAGCCCGCAGCTGGGGGCCTGTGGCTCTACTGGCAGGCCACCCGGCCCCATCTGCCCGACATCAAAGTCGCGATTGGCATCGAAAAAGAGGGCCAACAGCTCTTTTCATCCACGCAGCGACCCATGGGCTACGATTTTCCCACCACCCACTGGAACCAGGGCGATATCTATCCCGCATGGCTGCCGGTGGACAGCAACCCGAGCGGCGCGACGCTGCGCATTCGGGCCTACATCCACACCCACGGCGCGCCGCCGCTTGGACAATTCGAGATGACGCTCCCCTGAATCCTCATCGCCGAATGTAACTGCTAACGCACCCCAGTTAACGAACCACAAAGGGCGCAAAGACACTAAGAACACGAAAAAAAATGTATAAATATCACTTTTCGCCTTTGTGTCTTAGTGTTCTTAATGGTTTCGGGTGATGACTTTAGTAGTTATCCCCGAACTCAGAATCGCCCAGGCCCAGGCTGGCCTCGATGGCCTCGGGTGATTCCCCCGCCTCCAGACGCCCGATCATCTCATCTAGCTCAGGATCATCCATGTCCTCGCCCAATTCACCCTTCACTTCCCGCATGAACCGGGCCAGAGCTCGCGGGTCTTCCTCCTCCAGCCCCGCCATCAGCGAGCTGTCGGCCAGCCGCTCCAGACGATCCTCCTCAGAATGCAGCATTCGCACCCGCGAAACAAGCCGGTGCAAGCGCTTGCCGCCGCAAATGGGACAAACGGGCTCCGCAGCCCGAGCCGCGCTCAACGTCCGATAAAAAATCGACACTTTTCGGCGACAATCGAAGCAATAATACTCGTAAATCGGCATGACGCTCTCCAATATCTTCTCTTTACTACCTATGTGTCAAAACTCGAAGGCTGAAGCCGCCAACAGGCGACATGTCGAGATCGTCAAACGTCAGGAGATGACGCATGACGTTTGACGCTTGACGTGATTTTGCATAAATGGTCCGGGGTGCTTCGCCAGGCGTTTTCTCTCGTGGCTGTATAACTGCTCCCGGATAGTATAATCATTTCTGACAGACTGATACAAATCGTCCGATTTCGTTGCAATACTTGCCGAGTAAATTCGGACTTTTAGAGCCTGTTATGAACTTCTTGCCAAATTCTTACCATCTTCATATCATTCGCCTTTCGATTCTCCGCGGATGACGCTGCAAAATCGGATTATCGCGGATTTTCGAAGAAAAGATTCCTTTTCAATCAGAAAAATTCGCGGAAATCTGTCGAATCCGCGTTATCAGCGGAGAATTCCATGGGGAGATGACGTGGAGTCTCGATTTGACAAGGCCAAAGTGCATAACAGCTTCTAGGCGCAAGCCCAAGAGACTGAATTATGAACATTGACAAAATGATCCGGTTATAGGCTCGGGGCGCTTCGCACCCGCCGCCAGCGCCGGGGGACTTCATCCCCCGGCTAGAAACAGCGCCCCTGCGGAGCTAGCCGGATTTATCCGGGGCTGTTTTGTAGCCCGGCGATGAAGTCGCCGGGCGGACTCAGCCTTTCAACCGCAATTGGACACGCCCGTTTGAAATTGCCGATTTGAGTCGATGACGAGTTTCTGCTCTTTCAGAAAACCGAGCTATAATTGGCGGTTGTCAAAGTCAAATTTCCCATGGAGATTCTCCCGCAAGTGATCGCCCGCATCGCCGCCCGCACATCCGTCAATCCCAAAGAGCTCGAACGCTTCATCAAATTCGCCATTGTCGGCGCCATCGGCGCGGTGGTGGATTTCACCGTGCTCAATATCATGAAGATCATCTTCGAGCACATGGGCCTGGGCGTGGGGTGGAACATCGGTCTGCCCCCTCAGCAGATTCAGCTCATCACGGCTAACATCATCTCCTTTTCCACAGCGGTAGTGAGCAATTTCACCTGGAACCGGCTGTGGACCTTCCCCGAATCTCGGGATCGCCCCATCGCCAGCCAGTTGGCCCAATTTGCCACTGTCAACGTCATCGGGCTGTTCATCAACACCCTCATCCTGGTTCTGATGGACGCCTATGTGTTCAGCCTCTTCTTTAGCGACCGGTTGAGCTACAATCTGGCTAAGGCATTCGCCATCGGCGTGGTGCTGTTCTGGAACTTCGGCGTCAACCGCATCTGGACGTACAAGGGGATCGAGTAGGTGTGAGCGTGGCCGGGCCATGAAAATCGCCATCGATTACACGCCCGCAGCCCTGCAAGGCGCAGGCATTGGCCGCTACACCCGCGGTCTGGTGAACGCGCTCATCCCCCTGTTGGGGTCCGGGGATGAGCTGACGCTGCTTTATCCGCGCGGGGATGCGCCTTTCGCCCGCCGCGACTGGCCCGAGCAGGTGCGCATCCGCCGTCTGCCTCTGCCCGACCGCTACCAGACCATCCTCTGGCATCGACTGCGGCTGCCCCTGCCCGTGGAATGGCTGGCCGGGGATGCGGACATCTTTCACGCGCCCAACTTTTTGCTGCCCCCCGTGCGTCGGGCCAAAACCCTGCTCACCATCCACGATCTGGCCTTTCTGGTGCGGCCCGAATACGCCTGGCCCGACCTGCGTCGCTTTCTCGAAAAGGCCGTGCCCCGCTCCGTGGCCCGGGCCCATCACATCCTGGCCGATTCCCAGGCCAGCAAGCGGGACGCCATGCGGCTGTTCGGGCTGCCCGACGAGCGGGTGACAGTGGTGGGCGCGGGCGTGGATCCCCGATTTCGTCCCATGACCGAGGCCGAGACCGCGGGCGTGCGGGCCAAATACGACCTGGACTGGCCCTTCGTGTTCAGCATCAGCACCCTGGAGCCGCGCAAGAATTTCGATGGCCTGGTGCGGGCCTTTGCCCGGGCCCGCCGCGAAGCGAATCTGCCCCATCATCTGGTCATCGCCGGAGGCAAAGGCTGGATGTATGAGGATATTTTCGCTGCGGTGGCCGAGGAAGACGCGGGGGCGTTCGTTCACTTTCCGGGCTTCGTGTCCGATGACGATTTGCCTGCGCTCTACAATCTGGCCGATCTGTTCGCCTTTCCCAGCCACTACGAGGGCTTTGGCCTGCCTCTGTTGGAGGCCCTGGCCTGCGGAACGCCCGCGTTGGCCTCCGATACCAGCAGCCTGCCCGAGATCGCGGGTGACGCCGCGTATCTCACGCCCGCCGACGATGACGAGGCTCTGGTCGCGGGCCTGAAGCATCTGCTCACCGACGCGTCCGCCCGCGCGGAACTGCGCGCCCGCGGGCCCGCCCAGGCCCGGCGCTTCACCTGGGACGCGGCCGCCGGGCGGCTGATGGACGTGTATCGGGCGCTGGCGGGGTGAGGCAGGGGAATTTTTCGATGTTTGACGCCAACCGAGAGTTTGGGTATGATGAAGCTCAAATCCCTCATCTGACAACCATTTTGCAATGACCGAAAGTATTCCAGTCGCCCAGCCGCCCCTGATCCCCATCGCGGCCAGCGAGAAGTCGATCGTCTATCTGGGGGACGCCTGCGAAACGCTCAAACGGCTTCCCTCCGATTATTTCCAGACCGCGGTCACCTCGCCGCCCTACTGGGGCCTGCGCGATTATGGCGCGGCGGGGCAAATCGGATCGGAAGAGAATCTCGAAGATTACATTGCCAACCTGGTGCGGGTCTTTGCCGAACTACGGCGCGTTCTCAAGGAAGATGGCACATTGTGGCTGAATCTGGGAGACAGCTACACCAGCGGCGGGCGCAAGCGGCGAGCGCCCGACAAGAAAAATCCCGCCCGGGCCATGTCATATCGGGCCCCCACGCCCGCGGGCCTCAAACCCAAGGACCTCATTGGCGTGCCCTGGCGCGTGGCCTTCGCCTTGCAACAAGACGGGTGGTATCTTCGCAGCGAAATCATCTGGCACAAACCCAATCCCCACCCCGAAAGCGTCAAAGACAGGCCAACCCGGGCGCATGAGACCATCTTTTTGCTGACGAAATCGGAAAAATACTACTACGATTACCAGGCCATCATGGAGCCCGCGCACAATGGTGATTTGCGCAACAAGCGCAGCGTGTGGACCGTCGCGACCGAGCCCACCAAAGAGGCGCATTTCGCCACATTTCCCACCAGATTGATCAAACCTTGCATTCTGGCGGGCAGCCGTCCTGGCGATTTCGTGCTGGATCCGTTTTTCGGCTCGGGCACGACCGGGCTGGTGGCCGCATTGAACGACCGCAATTTCGTTGGCATCGAACTACAACCCGATTACATCAAGATTGCGCGCGAGCGGCTGGCCCGCTATGGCGTTTCCTTTCGAGAAGATTCGCTCATCTGACTTACGGCCTCGGTTGTGAAAGACTTCCCCGTATTGATCCCCACCTTGCAAATCGGCTTTTTCCAGCGATTGCAAACCGCAAAACAGCAATTTCTGCTCCCCGCGCTCTTTTCGCAGGTTGGCGAGCTGGATATCGGCGAACTGGACAGGCAGTTGCTTGAGTTCGCGGGAAACGAACGTCTGGCGTTTTTGGCGAAGCATGGATTGAGAGGCGAGCTGCTTTTTCCGACGCCTTATCTGCTCACGGCCAAGCCGACATTGCTGGGATATTATCGGTTGCTACTGGGATTTTCGCAGAAGGAGTTCTACAAAGGCCCCTTTGGCAAATTCAAACGCCTGGAAGACAAAGGACAAATCACATCCGCCACGGCGAAATTACTGCCCGACCTGTGCCGCAGCCTCACCGAGAGCGCCTGGATATTGGCCCAGGGCATCCCCGAATTGACGGAAGAAACGCTGAATGAACTCTCTCTGCTGACGTTAGGCCCGCAATTCCGCGGCTCTCGCAATGTCAATCTTGGTGCAGAAGCCATTCAAATCGTGTTCGCCTTGATCAAAGCCATCGTCTCACCGGCGATTGTCGAACAAGGAGAACATCACCTCGTGGTGAAAAGCGCGGCAGACCGAATTTATCGCATCGAATTTTCGCCCGACCCCGACATCGCCATCCGGCAGGTGCTGAAATCAGGCGACACTCGCAACCGGATCGCCATCGAAGTCAAGGGCGGCACAGATTTCTCCAACATCCATAATCGTTTGGGCGAGGCGGAGAAAAGCCACCAAAAGGCCAAATCCGCCGGTTTCACCGAGTTTTGGACGGTGATCAATGTGCGTGACATCGATGACGCCCGCTGGCGGCAAGAAACGCCAACGACAACCGAGTTGTTTTATCTGGCTGAATTGAGTGATTCGCGAAGCGAAGCGTATCAAAAATTCAGAGAATATCTCATCGCAGAAATCGGCATTTAACCATTGCTCATGGCCCGAACCCGCCGTCCGATCACCATCATCGTCGCCATCCTGGCGCTCCTGTTCCTGGCCTTTGGCTATTGGGGCCGATGGATCGCGCATCCCGCCGCGGGGTTGAACATCCTGGGCGTGG
>JALXAF010000361.1 GCA_026992375.1 Anaerolineae bacterium | reverse complement strand
AGATCATGCTGCACCATGGGCGGGAAGGTGGCGCGGCCGAAAATGGTGGGCTCGTTCATGTCGTTCCAGAAGCCGTCGAAACCCAGATTCACCAGGCGCTGATACCATTTTCCCCACCACTTGCGCACGCGCGGGCTGGTGAAATCGGGAAAATAGCATTCGCCCGGCCACACCGGCCCATGAAAGAGCTCGCCATCGGGCAGTTTGCAAAAGACATCCTCCCGCACGCCGTCCGCACAGACATCGTAATTCATATCCACCTTGATGCCGGGGTCGATCATGGCCACGGCCCGGAAGCCATCGTCATGCAAGTCGGCGATCAACCCGGCCAGATGGGGGAACGCGGTTTCATCCCAGGTGAAACAGCGAAAGCCGTCCATGTAATCGATATCGAAATGGATGGCGTCGCAAGGGATGCGTCGCCGCCGGAAATTCTCCGCGATTTCCCGCACGATGGCCTCGGTTTCGTAACTCCAGCGGGATTGATGATAGCCCAACACCCACTGGGGCGGCAGATTTGCGTGGCCCGTGAGATTCGCGTAGCGGGCCAGCACCTGCTCGGGCTTCGGGCCGAAGATGACATCCCACCGGATTTCATCGCCCAGGACGCGGTAATCGACGCCGCCGTCCGGGCGCAGAGTGAGCTCGCCATCGCTCATCCGATCAAACAGCAGGCCAAAGGCCCGGCCTTGCTGCACGCCCAGCAAAAAGGGGATGTTGATGTAGAGTGGATCGTCGCCCGGCCCGTAACCCTCGGGGTCGCGGGTGGTCAGGGTGTAGGTGCGACGCTCCAGGGCCAGATGAAAGGCCCGCTCGCCCAGCCCATACCACCAGGTGCTCTCATCGAAGGCCTGAGAGAAAAAGGCGCCGCGCCGATCCCAGCCCAGATTCTCTGTGCCAGCGCCCAGGGTCTGGCCCGACGCGTCCGCCAGGGTGAGCCCAAAAAAGGCCTTGTCGATGATGAGCGTGGCGGCGCTGGTGCTGATGTGGATGCGCCCGTCGACCTCGCGCCATTGCCAATCGGTGGGCTGCGTCGCGTCGGGCAGGGTTGCGTAGGAGAAGTAGGGCGGCATCTCATCGCCAGCAGCCACCCGAATGCGCAGCATGTGCGGAGTGATGACCTGCACCGTGCACACGCCCTTATCCAGTAGAATCGCCAGCCCATCGTCGATTTCCTCCACGCCCGTCACCGCTCCCGCGACGACTTCTTTCTCGCGGCCAGCGGGCGCGCCAAATCGTTGCTCCCAGCGGGCCAGACGAGGCTTGTAGAGCAGTGTGCGGGCCACATTGCCCGCGCCCACATTGCGGATGCCGCGATAGGCGTAATCGATGAGTTCAGATGATTGACGCAAGCGCTCGATCAGGGACATGGCTCCTCCAAAGCCGGGCGTTTCGGTGCTTCCATTATCGCCAAAAAAACGAAAACGACAACCATGCTCTGCTCCGAAAATAGCGTTGCATGGGTCTGCCAGAATGGCCTCAAACCCACGTTGGGCGAGCTTGCAACAGGCGTGATGCGTAATGCGTAAACAGAGCGATCACGCGGCGGGCGCAAGAGTATTTTTCCAATTCGCGTGAGTGTGGTTGAATGATAGATGTTCAATCTCACTCATTCTAACACGGAGCAAGATTATGTGCCGATGGCTGGCTTACACTGGCCCCAAAATCTTCATGGACGCCCTCATGATCAAACCCCGGCATTCTCTCATCGATCAGAGCCTGCACGCCAAGATGAATTTCGTGCCGGGCGTGGGCAAATGGACGACCAATGGCGATGGCTTTGGTCTGGGATGGTATGGCGAGCGAGAGACGCCGGGGCTGTTTCGCAGCATCCGTCCCGCCTGGAACGACGACAACTTGCGGCATCTGGCTGAACAAATTCGCTCTCACCTTTTTTTCGCCCATGTGCGGGCGGCGTCGCCGGGCGCGGAAGTGCAGCGCACCAACTCTCATCCTTTCCTTTACAGACGCTGGCTCTTCCAGCACAACGGCGATGTGGGCGATTTCCGTCTCATGAAACGCGATCTGCAATGTGCGGTGGCGCCGGAGCTGTTCCCCAACATTCGCGGCACCACCAGCAGCGAGACCCTGTTCTATCTGGCCCTGACCTACGGTCTGGCGCAAGACCCGTTGGTCGCAATGCAGCGAGTTGTAGCGGACGTAGAGCGGCTGCGCAGCCGCTACGCCATCCAAACGCCAGCGTTCCTCACCCTGGCCTTCACCGATGGCCGCACCATCTATGCGCTGCGTTATTCCAGCCATGGCGCCTCCAAGACCCTGTTCTACAGCCGCAATCTGCGAGCCATCCACGAGCTGGATGGCGATTACGAGGCCATCCCCGAGGGCGGACACATTCTGGTCAGCGAACCCCTGGATGATCTCAGCGATGACTGGGCGCTGGTTCCCGAGTCCACCTTCATCATCATGGAAGATGGCGAGGTGACTGCGATTCCCTTCGTCCCGGCCTGAGCTATCGCCCCAGCAGCCAGACCCAAAACGAGCGTTTTCCGGGCGCAGGGGACGGCGCGGCGGCCTCCTCGGCCCTGGCCTGGCTCGATTCCGCGGCCAGAGGCTCGGGCGCTGGCTGGGGTTGAGGCTGGGCCTGCTGCGGCGCGGGTGGCGCGGCCTCCCGGCGCACGGGCTGAGGCGCAACAGCGGGAAAGGCTGGCGCAACAGCGGGCGCTGCCGCGGGCGGGGTTTGCCGCCGCACCAGATCATCCATCTGCCGCTGCAACTGAAAGAGATACGCCTCCATCTGGCGCATCCGCTCCTGCTCATCCTTGCGATTCTTCTCCATCTCCCGCCTCATCTCGAATATCCTGCGCTCCGTCTCCACCATGCGCTCACGCAGCTTCTTGTTTTCTTCCTTGAGATTAAAATTATCCTGAAGCAGCACCCCCAGCAGTTCCCGTTCGGTCTGCTGGCCCGTAATCAACATCTGCTGACTGCCCGAAAGCGAGGACAGCAGCTGCGCCATCATCCGCCCCACCTCCACCGCGTCTTCCTCGCGCGTTATCTCCAGCCGCTCGCCTTCATCGACCAGGACAACTTTCTCGCCCGGCTCAGCCGCGTCCGATTGCATCTCGACCTCCCCCTCCACCACCTGGGCTTCTGGCTGGAAAGTCTCCTCCAGCTCGCGGGCCGCCTGCTCAAAGGTGTAGCCCTGGCTCAGCAAAGCCTTGCAACGGGCCAGCGTCGCCATATCTCGGGGCGTGTAGCGTCGGTGCCCGCGCGCACCGTTTTCCTTGACCGCTGCATTGGCCTCGGGTGAAAGAAAGGGCGCGAAGCGCCGGGACCAGCGGCGCAGGGTGGACGCGGGAATGCCCAACCGACGGGCTGCATCAGCCGGGCGTAACAATGTGGAATCGGCTTGAGACGCGCTTGAGGTTGTCTGAGTAATCATAAGGGAGGATGGAGCGTTCCCCGGACATCCGCCCCGTGCGGCGTCAGGAAACCACCCGGTATTCGGTGTCAATCACATCAGCGTCAGCAGTTGGCGATGGCGGGGCGGAATCGGCCGGGCCAGCAGAGGGATCGGGCGTGAATCCCGCGGCCTGACCCGCCTGCCGGTACATGGCGACGATGTTATCGGGCGCCAGAGTGATGAGCAACTGCACCAGCAGCATGAGCACCGTCACATCATCCAGTTGACCGAATCCCAACAGAGCGTCAGGAATGATGTCGATGGGCGAGATCAGGTAGATCAGCCCCAGCAGGGGAATGCCAAAACGCACCCAAGGGCTGACATTCGGGTCGCGAAAGAGCTTCCAGGCCAACCTGCCCTGAGAGATGAGCTCTCTAAAGGAGAAGCCTTTTTTCTTATCGGTTGATGAATTCGTCATTCGAGAAACTCCGATACAGGTGAGGGAAGGACGTTCGTCACCCTTTATACGCCAGTTATCCTAACAAGGTTTCGTGGTTTCGTCAAGTAAATCGCTCATGTGACCGAAATCTGTGGTCGCCCGACCGATTCCGCCCACCCGCTGGCGCGTCATTACGACGACCGCAGGGGAGGGTGAAAATCTCACGCAAAGCCGCTAAAGAAGTTGGCAAGTTTGCAGGTTTGCAAGTGGCAGGTAATACTGACCACACCTCACGCATCACGCCCGTCGCAGACTCGCCAAACGTTAGCTTTGCAAACCTTCAGCAACCAGCGTCTATTCCCAAAGCAGGCGACACGCGCGGTGGTGCGCCGATACCGATGAAATGAGAACGCAGATGACACGGATGCTTCGCAACGCAGATTTTCGCAGATTTTTTCTTTATCATCTGCGTTCATCCGTTTCAATCTGCGTCATCTGCGT
>JALXAF010000360.1 GCA_026992375.1 Anaerolineae bacterium | reverse complement strand
CCTCCCAGCCTCCCTTTGCCCCCCAACCCTCCCCCGATACTCGCTGCGCTCGTGTTCGGGGGAGGGAGACGCCCATCTGCTACACAAATTGGCGAAGCGATGGGCTCCTCCCCCTGCAAGTCGTCAGCCGAAGCGGGGGGAGGCCGGGAGGGGGGCTTGTCACCAGACCAAATTTGAAATTGCTGTTATCATTTGGGTGCGTCCCAAATGAGTTGACGCTAGCCAGGCGCTCTGGCCGAGTGATGAATGTCCACAAATTAAATCGGTCATAGTTGCGTTTGCCACGTCCGCCCGGCGATGAAGTCGCCGGGCTACAAAACAGCGCCGGATAAATCCGGCTACCCCCGCAGGGGCGCTGTTTCTAGCCGGGGGACTTCATCCCCCGGCGTTGGTGGCGGGCGCGAAGCGCCCCGGCCCTGTAATCGGATTATTTTGCCAATGTTCATCAGTCGACGAGTACAGCGGTGCAACGTTTCAACCGAAAAAGGACACACCCTTATCATTTCATGCGCATTTGACGAGAGTTTGATTTGAGGGCATACTAACGACCAGATCACACGCATTTTCCTCCGCGCCCCCATTGGCGCTACTCATGGATAACCAACCATGTCCGCTCTCACCCAATCAACATCCTGGCAAGCCCTGCAAAATCATTACGAAGCCATGAAGGACGTGCACATGCGCGACCTTTTTGCCGCCGATTCTGCGCGTTTCGATAAATTCTCCCTGCGTTTCGAGGATATCCTCTTCGATTATTCCAAAAATCGCATCACCGAGGAGACCGTGGGGCTGCTGCTGGATTTGGCCCGCCAGGCCCGGCTGAGCGACGCCATCGAGGCCATGTTCACCGGCCAGAAGATCAACGTCACCGAGAAGCGGGCGGTGCTGCACATCGCCCTGCGTAATCGCTCCAACCGGCCCATCTTCGTGGATGGCCAGGATGTGATGCCCGAGGTGAATCGGGTGCTGGGCAAGATGCGGGCGTTCAGCGACGCGGTGCGCTCGGGCGAGTGGCGGGGCTTCACGGGCAAACGCATCACCGACGTGGTGAACATCGGCATTGGCGGCTCGGATCTGGGCCCGAAGATGGTGGTGCGGGCGCTGACGCCCTACGTGCATCCCCAGATGCACTTTCATTTCGTCTCCAACGTGGATGGCACGGACATCTCCGAAACCCTGGCCCGGGTGAATCCCGAAACCACCCTCTTCCTCATCGCATCCAAAACCTTCACCACCCAGGAGACCATGACCAACGCCCATACCGCGCGGGACTGGTTTCTGCTGGCCGCGAATGATGAATCCGCCATCGAGAAGCATTTCGTGGCCATGTCCACCAATCGGGAGAAGGTTATCGCCTTTGGCATCAACCCGGACAACATGTTCGAGTTCTGGGATTGGGTCGGCGGGCGGTATTCGCTGTGGTCGGCCATCGGGCTTTCCATCGCCCTGGCCGTGGGCTTCGAGCGCTTCGAGGAGCTGTTGGCGGGCGCGCATCGGGTGGATGAACACTTCCGCACCGCGCCCTTCGAGCGAAATATCCCGGTGATCATGGGCCTGCTGGGCGTGTGGTACAACAACTTTTTCGGAGCGGAGACTTACGCCATCCTGCCCTATGACCAAACCATGCAGTATTTCCCCATGTATTTCCAGCAGGGCGATATGGAGAGCAACGGCAAGAGCGTGACCAAAGATGGGCAGTGGGTGGATTATCAGACCGGGCCCATCATCTGGGGGCAGCCGGGCACCAACGGCCAGCACGCGTTCTACCAGCTCATCCATCAGGGCACGAAGCTGATCCCGGCCGATTTTCTGGCTCCGGCCCGCAGTCATCATCCCGTGGGCCAGCACCACGCCATCCTCATCGCCAACTTCCTGGCCCAAACCGAGGCGCTGATGCGGGGCAAGACCGAGGATGAGGTGCGGGCCGAACTGCTGGCCCAGGGCGTGGATGAGACCGATCTGGCGCTGCTGGTCCCGGCCAAGACCTTCCCCGGCAACCGGCCCACCAATTCCTTCCTCTTCCCCAAACTGACGCCGCAAACCCTGGGCTCCCTCATCGCCCTGTACGAGCACAAAATCTTCACCCAGGGCGTCATCTGGAACATCAACTCCTTTGATCAGATGGGCGTGGAGCTGGGCAAAGTGCTGGCTAAGGCCATCCTGCCGGAGCTGGCGGGCGATGATCCCGTCACCACGCACGATAGCTCCACCAACGGGCTGATCAACGCGTTCAAGGCCCTGCGGGCGTGACGCGCCCGGACGGTGGCAAGATCACACGCCCATGCGGCGGGCCAGGGGCAGCACCAGGGGATAGTAGGCCATATTCCACGCACCCACGTAACGCACGACCCGACCGCCGAAGCCCCGTTTGAAGCGCCATACGCCCCACATGCCCGCGGGCGGATCGGGAATGGGGGCATCGGGATTGAGTCCCACCTCGTTGGGAACGCCCCAGAGATCGTAGCCGGTGCAGCCAACGCTCTTGGCCCAGCGCATGGCCTCCCATTGCAGCAGATGGCTGGGCATGAGGTTGCGGCGTTTGTCACCCGATGCGCCATAAAAGTAGTAAGCCTTGTCTCCCAGCCGCGCCACCATAATCCCGGCCAGCATCTCGCCTTCGAATTCGGCTGAGAATAGCACAGCGCGGTCCCCGGGAGCAAACAATCGCCAGAACACGCGATAATAGTCGGGCGCATGCACGCCAAAATCCTTGCGCTGCCCCGTCACCTGCATTAGTTTGATGAAACGCTCGACATCCTGTGCGTCTCCCTGCCGCACGCTTACGCCCTTGCGCCCGGCCAGCCGGATGTTGTAGCGCCATTTTTGCTTCATCCGGGCCAGGATTTCCTCCTCGCTTGGCGTCAGATCGATCCATACAGTGGTTTGGGGCTGGATGGCGCGGGGCGCGGGCGCAAAGCCGAGAGCGCCCAGACGCTGACGATGCTCGGGCGCATCGGGCAGTTCGGGCTCGATGCGCAGCAAGAGCGCGCCGCGCTTGCGGACCCGGCGATGGATGGCCGCGAATAACGCCTCCTGCAGAGCGGAGTCGTTCCAATCGACGAGAGGGCCTTTGGGAATGTAAGCCAGCCTGAGCGGAATGCCCGGAAGTTTGCGATACAGTATTTGCGCGCCGGCAATCAGTGCGCCATCATCGAAAAGCCCCAGGCGCTCGCTCTGCCAGCCGAATGCCTCCTTGAAGTGCCCCCAGGCACTCGATTGCAGGGGATGAGAAAAGGGGTGTCCTTGAACAAAGACATCCCAGGCGTTTTCATCCCAGCTTGCGTCGTTGCTGGCGAGAACGACATAACCGGCCACAGGGATTATTCAGCAGGTGGAGAGGAAATGAATGACGTCGTTGGGCGAATGTTTGCCCAAAACCATCTCTCCTTTCGGGCAAACCACTTTCATCTGCAGCGCCATGCCTGGATGATCGGAGGCCCAGCCGTAAATTGCAGCCACGAGATCGCGTAGCACGATGTTCGTGTTTTCCGCCGTGATGGAAAAATCGCCATCATCTTGCGCAAAGGCGTCGACGCGGGGGATTTTGAGCAAAACGTCTTCCAATTGGATTTGCTTTTCTGGCGCAAGTTTGGGAAGTTCAAGCACAAAGGTGATCATAACACATCTTCCTGGAGAAAGAATGCCGAGGGGTTAGATCGCACCATGCCCGACCATGGGGCCGCGGGCGAATGTGTGGCCAAATGCATAGAAGAGCAGATCGAGCTTTTCGACGAGAACGCCGTCGCGGCCGTCCGATAATGATTCATCCACCTCCAGCGCCACAATTTCAGAAACGAACAGGTTCAAGCCATCCATCTCCAGCACATCGGTGATCCGACATTCGATGTTCAGGGGACATTCTTGAATCAGCGGGGCGCTTACGCGTTGGGCTGGCAAGGTGTGCAAATCACAAATTTCGAACTTGTCGACATCCTTGCCTGAATAGATGCCGCAAGCCCGGGCGATGCTGCGCATCTTGGATGTGACAAAGTTGACCGTGAACTCCCCGCGTTTCTTCAATAGCTGAGCCGAAAAATTCTCCTCAAAAACGCCCATCACCAGACGCGAAGGCTCGCCCGGCAGCGGAGTCATCGAGGCGACGGTGGAGACATTGACGCTGCCATCATCTTCCAGCACTGCAACCAGCGCCAACGGCATCCCATAATGAAGGTATTCGCCAAAGTTGCCGAGATCAACAGATTTTCGCATAAGGGAATTTTCTCCGTAAAAATCGGATGAGAATAACTGTGAAAATATCAGGTTGGCGTACGCCAAAAGGATAGTTCATTATGCCATCAATCTTGAAAAGAGCATTGATTTCAGACGCGCTTTTTCTGTAAAGCGCCTTCCTTTTTGTGGTGGATTTTTGGACAGAATGCCCGGAGGCGCTTTTTTTTCGCTTTTTTGCGCGCCAACAATGCGGCGTTGGTGTTATCAATACATGCACTCGACGCGATGCACAGCGTCATTTTGCTCAGAAAACCGCTTCCCGTATCTTCCGGGCGAAGCCGTGGACGACGTCCAATTGCTTCCAACCATAAATCATTACACAAATCACAAAGGCGTTGCATTCAATATGGAAAAAATCCGCGTTGTCGTTACAGGCATTGCCGCCATCTGTTCTGTCGGAAACGAAATAGAGACGATCTGGGAAAATGTGGTGGCGGGCCATCCCAACGTCAAGCCGATCACTAGTTTCGATGCATCTCATCTCAACACTCGCATCATCGCTCCCATCGAAAATTTCGAGCCCGCGGATTTCGTAGGCAAACGCATCATGAGACGCTACGGGCGGTATATTTCTCACGCCATGGCGGTGGCTATGATGGCCATGGAGGATTCCGGGCTGGATCCGGCGAGCGTGGATCCGACACGGGCGGGAGTCATCGTCGGTTCGGCTATAGGCGGCGTCAACGCCATGCTGGATGGCTATGACATCTTGCGGGAAAAGGGGGCGCGGCGCATAAGCCCCTTTACCGTGCCCGCCATGCTCATCGATTCCGCTCCGGGGATGATCGCCATCGAATATGGTTTCCGCGGCAAGAATTTCGGTGTCGTCGGAGCCTGCGCTTCGGGCAATTATGGATTGGGAGAGGCGTACAACGCCATTCTCCATGATGAAGCCGATGTGATGATTACAGGCGGAGTGGAGTTGGGCTTCCATGAATTCACTGTTTCCGCTTTCGATCGCACCGGCGCGCTTTCACGGCGCAACGATGAGCCCAACAAGGCGTCGCGTCCGTTTGATCGAGATCGCGATGGCTTTTTGCTCTCGGAAGGAGCGGCCATGCTGATCCTCGAGCGGCTGGAACATGCGTTGGCCCGAGGAGCTAAAATCTATGGCGAGATATTGGGCTATAGCGCCACTGCGGACGCCTATCACATCACAGCGCCGCGAGAAGATTCTCTGGGAGCAACCGAATCTATCCTCCTGGCGCTGAAAAACGCCGGTCTCAAACCGAAAGACATCGATTACATCAACGCCCATGGCACCAGCACCCGTCTCAACGACGCCGCCGAGACCAAGGCGATCAAGCAAGCTTTCGGCGATTATGCTTATGAGGTGAACATCAGTTCGACCAAATCGGTGACAGGGCATCTTTTGGGCGCCGCCGGAGCCATCGAGGCCATTTTTTCGTTATTGGCGATTCGCGATGGCGTCATCCCTCCCACCATCAACTACGAACACCCTGATCCCGAATGCGATTTGAATTACACGCCAAATCAGGCCCGCCCGGCAGAGCTGAAGTATGCAATCAGCAATTCTTTTGGCTTTGGCGGACACAACAGCACGCTGGTTCTGGGAGGCTATGAGGATGACGACTGATCTTGGCATGATGCCCTTTGGCCGCTACGCTCATATCGTTGGTTGGGGCAAGGCGCTGCCCGATCGCGTGGTCACAAACCACGAGCTGGAGCAGGTTGTGGACACCAGCGACGAATGGATCCGCTCCCGCACCGGCATTCAGCAGCGACGCATCGCTGTGGACCCAGGAGAAACCACCGCCACGCTGGCGGCCCGGGCCGCGCGCGAGGCGCTGGAGGTGGCGGATATCCCCGTCAGCAAGGTGGATATGATCATCGTGTCCACGTCCTCGCCCGAACACACCTTTCCGGCCACCGCCTGCATTGTGCAGGATTTGCTTGGCGCTGTCAACGCCGGGGCCTTTGATCTCAGCGCGGCCTGTTCGGGCTTTGTTTATGGGCTGGGAGTGGCCAAGGGCCTCATCGCCTCGGGACAGGCGGAGAACGTGTTGGTCATCGGAGCCGAAACCCTTTCTCGCATCACCGATTGGTCGGATCGCAACACCTGCGTGCTGTTTGGCGATGGCGCGGGCGCGGTGCTGGTGCAGAGCAGTCCCGTGCCGGGCGGCATTCTCTCCACCGAGATGGGCTGCGACGGCTCGGGCGGCGATCTGCTCATCCTGCCAGCGGGAGGTAGCAAAATGCCCGCAACCCTGGAGACGGTGGCTTCGGGCCAGCATTTCATCAAGATGAACGGTCGGGCCGTCTTTCGCTTCGCCACCCGCATCATGGCCGAAGCCACCCGCAAGGTGCTGGATAAAGCGGGCCTGACCGTAGATGACGTCGATCTGGTCATCCCCCACCAGGCCAACGAGCGCATCATAGCGGTTTCGATGCGGAATTTGAAGCTGCCGGAGGAGAAAGTCTTCAGAAATCTGCAATACTACGGCAATACCTCCACCGCATCGATTCCCATCGCCCTCTGTGAAGCCATCGAGCAGGATCGGATCAAGCAAAACGACACCATCGTCATGGTTGGGTTTGGCGCTGGCCTCACCTGGGCGGGCACAGCCATCAAATGGGGCGTGCCCACCGAGAAAGAAGTCTCCTTCTGGCGGGCCAGCCAGCGTTCGGCCAGTTATGGCCTTTCCAGAGCCCGCTCCCAGCTTCTGCGTCTGAGCCACCATCTGGGCAGCAATCTCGTGACGGAAGAAGGTGACAGCCTGCCTCAGGTGCTCGCCAAAAGGCTGGAAGAATGGCGCAAGTTGCTGGAATCTGAAGAGCCCCTGGAGGAGGCAGAGGAGGCTCGCCCAGAAACCGATGAGTTGCACCAGCAAAACGCATCCACAGAAGAAAAGACGCCTGAATGATTGACGATATTCCCAGGCGTCGTCCTGGCGACATAAGCCGCCAGTCGTGAGAATCGAGACCTTTGTGCGGGTTTGTCCTTCGGGACAGGCCCGTTTTTTCTTGACGAGCGGGGCAGAGTGCGCTACGATAGATTTATGGAAACACACTCTTCTCACTCCCCTAACGCCTCCTGCCCAGAAGAAAAACACCCCAAACCTTCGGTTACAGTGGATGTGGTGTTATTCACATTCACTGAAGGGACTCTGCGCGTGCTCCTCATCAGACGAAGAGGCGAGCCATTTAAGGACCGTTGGGCGCTGCCGGGCGGATTCGTGCAAAAAGATGAGCGTCTGGAGGAGGCGGCCGCCCGGGAGTTGTTCGAGGAGGCGGGGCTGAAAGGGATTTATCTCGAGCAATTATACACTTTCGGCGATCCTGGTCGTGATCCTCGGGGTTGGACCATCAGCGTGGCCTATTTCGCCATTGTCAGCGAGGATTTGACGGGCGAGGTTCGCGCCGGCGATGACGCGGGCGATGCCGACTGGTTCGACGTTTATCATCTGCCGCCACTGGCCTTTGATCATGAGCGCATCGTGCGCTACGCCCTGCAGCGGCTGCGCTACAAACTGGAATACACAGGCCTGGGCTTTTTGTTGCTGCCCGAAGCATTTACCCTGAGCCAGCTTCAGAACGTCTACGAGGTTGTCCTGCAAGAAAAATTGGATAAACGCAACTTCCGCAAAAAGATTTTGAGTATGGACATCATCGAAGAGACTGGCAAGTTTCGGCATGGCGATCATCGCCCGGCCAAGCTCTATCGATTCACGGCTGCTGCTATAGAACTGGAAAAAGCCCGCCGTCGATTCCCCTGAACAGACTGACTTTTCTCATTTCCTTTCCACGCAAAATCTGTCATAATGCAGATGCAATGCGCCCGCGGTGACATTTGCGGCGACATCGCCCCGGTCGATTGCAGCGACATCATGCTGTTATTCGCTTCAATCGCGTCGTTCTTCGCCTTTTTCACAGGAGGAAGCTCATGTATAAAAAAATCCTGGCGCCTTTGGACGGCTCGAAACTGGCCGAACAGGCCATCCCCTACGCCACAGAGCTTTGCAAAGGCGCCACTGAAGTGACGCTCTTTCAGGTGGTGCACCTGCCTCTGCCATTGGCGGCTCCCGATGTCAACATGGCAGTACCTCTCCCTGATCCCGAAGCCCTGAAAAAAGAGGCCCTTGATTACCTTGAGAAACTGGCCGCCCCCTTGCGCGAGGAAGGCGTCAACGTCAAGACTGCCGTCGTCGAACGCGATGTGGTGGCCGAGGCCATTGTCGATTACGCTGAACAAAACGACATCGATCTCATCGTAATGACAACCCACGGGCGTAGCGGCCTCAGCCGCCTCGTGTTTGGTAGCGTGGCCGAATCGGTTGTGCGTCATGCGCCCTGTCCGGTGCTCCTCATCCGTTCCAAGGAAGGTTGAAACCCATTATGAATTACCGAGACCTTGGCCGTGCAGGTTTGCGCGTCTCCGAAATTTGTCTGGGAACCATGCAGTGGGGTTGGACCGCCAGCGAACAGACCGCATTCGAGGTGATGGATGCGTTCATGGAAGCGGGTGGCAACTTCATCGACACCGCCGACATTTATTCCCGCTGGGTCGAGGGCAATCCAGGCGGCGTCTCCGAAACCATCATCGGCAAGTGGATGAAGGAGCGGGGTAATCGCCGGCATGTGGTGTTGGCCACCAAGGTGCGCGGCCGCATGTGGGATGGGCCCAATGGCGAGGGATTGAGTCGCAAGCACATCATGCACGCGGTGGAAGACAGCCTGCGTCGCCTGCAAACCGATTACATCGATCTTTACCAGATTCATTGGGATGATCTGGAAACGCCCATTGATGAGACTTTGCGGGCGCTGGATGATCTGGTGCGGCAGGGCAAGGTGCGTTACATCGGCGCATCCAACATCAGCGCCTGGCGGCTGATGAAAGCGCTTTGCATCAGCGATAAGCACGATCTGGCCCGATATGACAGTCTGCAACCCCACTACAACCTGGTGCATCGCACCGAATTCGAGGCGGAGCTGAAGCCATTGTGCGAAAGCGAGCAGATCGGCGTCATTCCTTACAGCCCCCTGGCGGGCGGTTTTCTCACCGGCAAGTACCACCTCGACTCCCCGCCCCCGGATTCCGCCCGGCAGGAAAGCGTCAAGCGCAAGTACTTCAACGAGTATGGCTGGCGGGTGCTGGCCGCGGTGGAGCGCATCGCGGATGAGCGGGGCGTCTTGCCTTTGCAGATTGCGCTGGCCTGGCTGCTGAATCAGCCCGTCATCACCGCCCCCATCATCGGGGCCAACTCCATCGAGCAACTGACGCCCAGCCTGGAGGCCGTGGACATTCGGCTTTCGGAGGAGGAGATGGCGTTGTTGGATGAAGCCAGTTGCACGGAGGCCAAGGCATGAGCAGACTCTGGGGCGGCAGATTCGACCAGCCGACTGATCCTCACATGGATCGGTTCAACAAATCCATCGGCTTCGACGCCCGCCTGTGGGAGGTTGACATCATCGCGTCGCAGGCTTACGCCAACGCCATCTGCGAAGCGGGCGTTCTCAGCGAAGCTGAGCGGGACAGGATCGTCAACGGGTTGGAGAAGGTGTTCGAGGAGTGGGATGAAGGCAGCTTCATCATCCGCCCCGAAGATGAAGATATTCACACTGCGGTGGAACGACGGCTGACCGAGCTTATCGGGCCGGTGGCGGGCAAGCTGCACACAGGCCGTAGCCGCAACGATCAGGTGGCCACCGACCTGCGCCTGTATCTGTGCAACGTTCTGGGTGCGCTGGAAGGCCAGCTAAACGACCTGCAACTGACCATCATTCATGCGGCGGAGCAAGGCGTCGATGTGATCATGCCCGGCTACACCCATTTGCAGCCCGCGCAGCCGGTGCGTTTTTCGCACTGGATGATGAGCTTCTTCTGGATGTTGCAGCGAGATTGGGGGCGTCTGGAGGATATGCGGCGACGCATCGAGGTGATGCCCCTGGGTTCAGGCGCACTGGCCGGCACGCCGTTGGACATCGATCGGGAAAAGCTGGCCATGCGTCTGGGCTTCAGTCGCATCAGCGAGAACAGTATGGACGCGGTCAGCGACCGGGATTTCGTGGCCGAATTCCTGTTCTGGGCCGCCATGCTCAGCGTGCATCTCAGCCGTCTCAGCGAGGATTTGATCCTCTACTCCAATCCCAGCCTGGGTTTCATCCACCTGTCGGACGCCTACACCACCGGCTCCAGCCTGATGCCGCAGAAGAAAAATCCAGACGCTTTCGAGCTGGTGCGGGGCAAAACCGGGCGCGTCATCGGCGATCTCACGGGCCTGCTGGTCACCCTCAAGGGCATTCCCTCCACCTACAACAAGGATTTGCAGGAGGACAAGGAGCCCCTGTTCGACGCCATCGACGTCTTGCAACTGGCCCTGCCTGTGGTCACCGGGGCGCTGGCCACCATGACACTGCGCCCGGACAAAATGCGGGCCGCACTGGATGATGTCATGCTTGCCACAGATCTGGCCGATTGGCTGGTGGCCCAGGGTGTCCCCTTCCGCCAGAGTCACCACATTGTGGGCCAGGTAGTGCAGGAGGCGGAGCGCCGCGGCGCTCCCCTGCGGGCGCTATCGCTGGAAGACCTGCAACGCATCCATCCCGGTTTTACGGAAGACGCGCTGGCCGTGTGGGATTTCGAACGCTCGGTGGAGCAGCGCAAGGCTCCGGGCGGCACAGCCCGCGAGGCGGTGTTGGCCCAAATCGCACAGGCAAAAGCCATCATGGGCGTCCTCGAATGATCCATCCAGACTCCTTTTACGAAAACACCCCACTCTCCACCTTCCATTGAGCCATGTACCGATCCTATTTCCGCTGCATCCGCGGCTGCCCCGGCGAATACTCCCTCTACGACGTCATCTACACCTGCCCCCACTGCGGCGGTCTGCTGGAGGTCGCACATGATGAAGAGGAGCTGAGCAATCGCTCCGCTTCGGCGTGGATGCACCTGTTCGAACGCCGCGCGGGCACAACCCAGTGGCCCTACGGCTCGGGCGTGTGGCGCTACAAAGAGTGGGTCATCCCTGATCTGGACGATGACAACATCGTCAGCACCTTCGAGGGCAACACCAACCTCTTCCACGCCCGGCGTCTGGGCGCCGAAATCGGCGTGCCCGATCTGTGGATCAAGCAATCGGGCAACAGCCACACCGGGTCGTTCAAAGATCTGGGCATGACAGTGCTGGTGAGCGTGGTCAAGCAGATGATCGCCCAGGGCAAGCCCATCAAGGCCGTGGCTGCGGCCTCCACCGGCGACACCTCGGCCGCGCTGGCTGCATACGGCGCGGCCGCGGGCATTCCCACCGTGGTTTTTCTGCCCCAGGGCAAGGTCAGCCGGGCGCAACTCATCCAGCCCATCGCCAATGGGGCCACAGTGCTGGCTCTGGACACCGACTTCGACGGCTGTATGCGCATCGTCAAGGAAGTGACCAAAGACAACAGCATCTATCTGGCCAACTCCATGAACTCCCTGCGCATCGAGGGACAAAAGACCGTGGGCATCGAGGTGGTGCAGCAGTTCGACTGGGAGACGCCCGACTGGTTCATCATCCCCGTGGGCAATCTGGGCAACATCAGCGCCCTGGGCAAGGGCCTGCTGTTGATGAAAAAACTGGGGCTCATCGACAAATTGCCCAAGCTGGCTGCGGCCCAGGCCGCCAACGCCAACCCCTTCTATCTTTCGTGGAAACGTGATTTCGGCGAGAAAATCTCGGTCAAGGCCCGGCCCACCCTGGCCTCCGCCATCCAGATCGGCGATCCGGTGAGCTATGAGAAGGCGGTGAAGGTGCTGCAGAAATTCGAAGGCGTGGTGGAGCAGGCCACCGAGGCTGAGCTGGCCGAAGCGTCGGCCCAGGCGGACCTGAACGGGCTCTACACTTGCCCGCACACGGGCGTGGCCCTGGCCGCGCTGAAAAAACTGGCCGCTCGCGGCGTCATCAAATCGGATGACCGGGTGGTGGTGATCTCCACGGCCCACGGTCTGAAATTCACCCAGTTCAAGATGGCGTACCACATGCGAGAGCTGGAAGGCGTGGAATCGCGTCTCGCCAATGAGCCCATTTATCTGCCCGCGGATGTGGATGTGGTGAAAAAGACGCTGAAAGAGCGATTAGGCTAATTGCCTGGCGCTTGCTTGCAGACGGGCTCTCCTCTATAATGCTCTTGCAGCGCTATGCAGCGCGCGCCTGGCAGGCGATGTCATTGACGTCATCCCGCCAGATTGCAAAAAACGACGACGGGAATTTGTCCGTCGGTCGTTATGATTAGAGGATAAATTCCATGGAAATGACAATACTGCTGTTCGCTTCATTGCTTCTCGTTGTTGGCGTCGGCTTGTTCGGCGGCGCTCTGTTCGGGCGCGTTCGCTCCCGACGGTTGATCTTGTTGGGAATGGCCCTCTTTGCATGGGCGCTGGCCGGATGTATGGCGGCCGAGGGCGGCGTGAAAACACCGACATTGCCCGCCCCCACCCCAACGACGATTCCATCGGCTCCCACACACCCGCCCCAACCCTCACCCACGATCGCGCCAAAAACAACGCCAAAGCCCACCTCCACGCCCGAACAGGCCGCTGCGCCGGCCGAATCGCCCCTTCCCACGCCCAAAGCAGGCTCAAATCTTCCGCCAGGCGCAGGAAAAGCGCATGGCGAACTCGTTTTTGCCAGCGCGCGCTCAGGCAATTTCGATCTCTGGACGCTGAACCTCGCCCATCCTGGCGCCCCGACTCAGCTCACCACCAGCACCGCCGCCGACGTAGAGCCCCGCTGGTCGCCCGATGGCAACATGGCACTGTTCAGCAGCAACGAAGACCGGCAATACAACGATCTCTTCGTTATCAACGCGGATGGCTCGGGCCGCAAGCGCCTGCTGGATTGGCCCGATAGCCACGAATGGGGCGCGACTTGGTCGCCTGACGGCAAATACATCGTCTTCACCAGCGAGCGGGAAGGCAATTACCAGATTTTCGTTATGCCCTACGGCGGCGACGCCGAGCCTGTCAACTTGCTGCAAGATAATTTTTTCCACACCTATCCCGATTGGTCGTTGGACGGCAAATGGCTGGCGTTCGTCAGCGATCGCAGCGGCAATTGGGATATCTGGAAACTGAAGGTGGACGAGTGTCTGGATGCGCGACTTGCGGGCCAGACGGGCGATATCGACGTCTGCCAGCCCCAGCAGCTCACCGAAAATCCCGACGACGACTTCTTCCCCCGTTGGTCGCCTGATGGCGGCAAGATCGCCTTCGCCAGCCGTCGCAATGGCGATCGCGACATCTACGTCATGGATGCAGAAGGCGGCGACATCACCCGTCTCACCACCGAGCCCGGCAACGACTCAAACCCCATCTGGGCGATGGATGGCGCAGCCATCATCTTCAGCCACCGCCCCCAAACCAACTGGGACATGTTCATTATGAACGCAGATGGCTCCAACTTGCGGCAACTGACGGATTCGCCGGGCGAAGATCGTTTCGGCGATTGGAAGCCATAGTATCGAATTCATGCCCCCAACATACAAACTTCCCGCGGCGTCAGCTTCGGGAAGTTTTTTATTATTGAACGTAAACCACTGCCTCTGGCAGTGGAATAAGTAACGGTTCCACCAGTGTATTGAGTATTGCCAGTACCAGAACTGTTCGGAAGAAGAATACATCAGGATATTTTTCTTGGTTCAAACAATTCTTGGTGCGGATGCCGGTATTGCATCATCCACGGCAAAGGTATTAAGAATCGGTACGATTGAATGTTTCCGGACGTTACGAAGTGCATAAACTGTTCAGGAAGCCAACTCAGATGAATCTTTAGTTTCCGCTAAATGCGAACGTGACAAAAGCGGCTGAATGGTACATCCTTATGAGAGCCACTTCCGGAGACACTCATAAGGAGCAAACCATGTCAACCGCTGTACAAACCATGATACACGT